>JAFSBG010000041.1 GCA_017441945.1 Clostridia bacterium | reverse complement strand
CGTGAAGCCGTGGCAAATTCCAAGGCTCTTAAAATATATGTCCTCAATGTTATGACACAGGGCGGTGAAACGGAAAATTATTCCGCTCTCAGGCATTTCCAGGAAATCGAAAAATATCTCGGTGAGGGCATAATCGATGTTTGCCTTGCAAACGGTGAAAAGGCAAACAAGAAAATTCTCGACAGATACCTCAAAGAAGGCGCTGTCCCATTAAATGTAACTAAAAGTGAGTTCAAAAATACAGGTGCGCGCCTTGTGTGCGCTAATATGCTGGCTCGTGACGGTATGCATGTCCGACATGACCCGCTGAGACTTTCGTATAATATAATCAAAACTGCAAGTAAAATGAGACCTCGCAAGGGGATTATGAAAATATATGATGACTTGCTGCTCAAACAGAATATGTAGAGGTAAACAATGTCTTTTTCAGCAGATGTAAAATCTGAACTTTGCAAGCTTTCTGTTGCGAAGGATTGCTGCATAACGGCCGAATTGTATGGCTTTATGCTCTATGCAAATCAGTTCAGCAAAGATAAAATCAAGATTCATCTTGATAACAGCGCTGTACGCAAGAGAATGTTCATGCTTTTGCGTAAGGCTTTAAAAAATGTATATATAGTTGACGACGGCACAGGAAATGTTGTTGTGGAAGATGCAGGTGTCATCGAAAAGATTTACGATCTTTTTGGTTACGAATACAATAATGCCGGCCTGCATATCAATAGAGCTGTCGTTGAAGAAGACTGCTGCAGAGAGGCCTTTATAAGAGGCGCTTTTCTAGCATCAGGCTATCTTTCGAACCCGGAAAAAGAATATCACATGGAGTTTGTCACAACTCATTTCAATATTTCAAGTGAACTGCTCATTCTGCTGGACGAAATGGAGTTTTCTGCCAAGATGATCAACAGAAGAGGCAACTATGTGATTTATTATAAAGGCAGCGAAATGATCGAAAAAATGCTGACTTTTATGGGCGCAAGCAACAGTGCAATGGAACTTATGCTCAAAAAAGTTGAGAAAAACCTTAAAAATAATATAAATCGCAAGGTTAACTGCGAAATTTCCAATCTTACCAAAACAGCCGATGCATCTGCTCAGCAGATTGAGGCGATTTATACGCTTAAAGAGAAAAATAAATACGATGAACTTCCAAAGCCGCTCAAAGAGGTTGCAGAGCTTCGTCTTGCAAATCCTGAGCTTACTTTAGGTGAGCTTGCGCAGATGTGCGTTCCGCCTATAACAAAGCCGGGATTAAGCGGAAGAATGAGGAAGATAATCAAATTAGCAAAGGATGCGTAAAATGGGACAGTTTGTTCATCTGCATTTACATACAGAATACAGCCTGCTTGATGGTGCCTGCAGGCTTACGAACATTGCAAAAACAGCTAAAGAGCTGGGGCAGACTGCCGTTGCAATAACAGACCACGGCGCAATGTTCGGTGCTATAGATTTTTATAAAAATCTCAAAAAAGAGGGAATAAAGGCAATTATCGGTTGTGAAGTATATGTCGCTCCTCGCAAAATGACCGACAAGACATACGAGCTGGACAACGAGTATTATCATCTCGTCCTTCTCTGTAAAAATGAGACAGGTTATAAAAATCTCATCAGAATGGTCAGCGATTCGTATACAAAGGGTTTTTACATAAAGCCAAGAATAGATATGGACCTTCTCAAAGAACACAGCGAAGGTCTTATATGCCTGTCTGCCTGTATTGCAGGCCAGATTCCGCAGCTTATTTTAGGCGGCAATTATGCAGGCGCAAAAGAGCTTGCGCTCCAGTTTGCTGATATGTTCGGCAAGGAGAACTTCTTCCTTGAGGTTCAGGACCATGATTTAGCTGAAGAAAAGGCTGTGAATGGCTCGCTTCTCTGTATGTCGAGAGAAACGGGTATCGGTCTTGTTGCTACAAACGACGTTCACTATCTGAGAAAAACAGATGCTGAAATCCACGATATTCTGCTCTGCATCCAGACAGCGAAAACTGTTGAAGACACAGACAGAATGAAGTTCCCGAACAGCGAGTTTTATATGAAGTCCTATGATGAAATGGCTATGCTGTTTGAAGGCTACGAGGGTGCTATTGAAAATACAGTTAAAATCGCCGATATGTGCGAGTTTGAGTTTGATTTTTCGCAGAGCCATCTCCCTAAATATCCGCTGCCAGAAGGCGAAAATGATGCTTTTGAATATCTTAAAAAGCTCTGCGTCAAGGGTATGGAAGAACGGTATGGCGACTTTGAGCATGAAGAGCGCCTTATGTATGAGCTTGGTGTTATCAAAAACATGGGCTTTGTCGATTACTTCCTCATTGTTTCGGACTTTATCAGATATGCAAAAAGCAAAGGCATTGCCGTAGGTCCGGGCAGAGGCTCGGCGGCAGGCAGTATGGTTTCCTATACGCTTTATATTACCGATGTAGAGCCGCTTAAATATAATCTATATTTTGAACGATTCCTCAATCCTGAGCGAGTAAGTATGCCTGATATCGATATCGACTTCTGCTATATGAGAAGGCAGGAGGTCATTGACTATGTCACAGAAAAATACGGTGCAAGTCAGGTGGCTCAGATTATCACATTCGGTACAATGGCCGCCCGTGCGGCTGTCCGTGACGTCGGACGAGCGCTCAATATGCCATATATCGAAGTCGACCTTGTGGCAAAGCTCATTCCGCAGGAATTGAAAATGACTCTAAAAAAAGCACTTGAGGTTTCACCTGAACTCAAGAGATACTATGACGACGACCCTCGCGTCACAAAGCTAATCGATACAGCTATCGAGCTTGAAGGTATGCCGAGAAACTCCTCGACTCATGCCGCAGGCGTTATCATCACAAGTGAGCCTACATATTCCTATGTTCCTTTAGCGAAAAATGACGACCTTATCGTTACGCAGTATACGATGGGTACTCTTGAGGAGCTTGGTCTTCTCAAAATGGACTTTCTTGCGCTGCGAAATCTTACAATTCTTGACGATGCTGTCAAGCTTGTTAATGAAGGCAGAGCGGACAAGCTCGATTTAAATAAAATCAGCTATGACGACAAAAATGTCTACGATATGATATCCCAGGGCAAGACTTCGGGCGTATTCCAGCTTGAAAGTACGGGTATGACCAATGTTGCCATGGGACTTAAGCCACACAGCATTGAAGACATTACAGCTCTTATCGCCCTCTATCGTCCGGGACCTATGCAGTCCATCCCACGATATATTGAGGCTAAGCATAATCCAAGCACGGTTAAATACAAGCATGAAAAGCTTAAGAGTATCCTCGATGTCACATACGGATGTATGGTCTATCAGGAGCAGGTAATGGAAATTTTCCGTAAGCTTGCCGGATATTCACTCGGCAAAGCTGACGTTATCCGCCGTGCTATTTCAAAAAAGAAATACGATGTCCTCGTCAAGGAGCGTCAGAGCTTTATCTACGGCAATGAGGAAGAGGGAATAACAGGCTGTGTTAAAAATGGCGTAAATGAAAATATCGCCAACAGCATTTTCGATGAAATCCTCGACTTTGCCGACTATGCCTTCAATAAGGCGCATTCGGTCTGCTATGCAATCCTTGCTTACCAGACAGCATATGTCAAATATCATTATCCAAAGGAATACATGGCGGCTCTGCTTACATCTATTGTAGGCAGCAGTGAAAAGGTGTCTGAATACACAGCCCAGTGTAAGGATATGGGTATCAAAGTCCTTGTTCCTGATGTAAACCGCTCAGGCGCATACTTCAATGTCGACGGCAACAAACTGCGTTTCGGTCTTGCGGCAGTTAAAAATGTCGGTCGTTCATTTACGGAAAATATTTCCAAAGAACGTATGGAAAACGGACTTTTCAAGAGCTTCGACGATTTCTGTTCGAGAATGATAAATTACGATCTCAATAAGAGAACACTTGAAAATCTTATCAAATGCGGCGCCTTTGACTCTCTCGGTTACAAGCGTTCACAACTTATGAGCGTTTATGAAAGTGTGCTTGAAAATACAGCAAACCGAAAGAAAAAGAATCTCGAGGGTCAGTTCAATCTGTTTGGGTTTGGCGATGAAGCGGATGAAGATATGGTGCTTCCTGATATTCCGGAATATCCAACAACGCAGCTTTATGTTATGGAAAAGGACACAACAGGGCTTTATCTTTCGGGACATCCTATGGATGGGCTTGAAGAACTGAGCAAACAGGCTGAAGCAATAAAAATATCCGATATTCTCGCCCTCAATGATGAGGAGAGAAGATCTGCTCCTGTCTGCAAGGATGGAGACTATATAACAGTAACAGGCGTTATCACAAGCAACAAGCTGAAAACCACCAAGAACAGTAATTACATCTGCTATGTGACGATGGAAGACCTAACAGGCTCTATCGAAGCTATGGCTTTTGCAAATGTCATTCAGGAGTTTGGCTCGAATATCAGAGATGACAATGTCGTTATCTGCTATGGTCGTGTTTCGGCAAAGGAAGACGAAGCGCCTAAACTGATTCTTTCGTCTGTGTATCCGTTTGAGGAGAATTATCTCAAGGTTCACAGAGAGCGAAACCATATCAAATATAAGAAAAAACCAAATGACAACAGAAAATTATATATCAGAATAGAAGACGTTAATTCCAGGGAAATGAAAGAAGTCCTGCGTTATCTCAAGCAGTATCATGGCGAAATGCCTGTTGTGGTACGCTGCTGTAAGGACGGAAAACTGTATAAGCTTAATCAGGAATATTACTGCGACGGCGGTGAGGAGCTTATGCAGAAGCTTGAAAACTTCCTCCATTGGGATAATGTGGTTATAAAGTGAGGTAAAAAGTGGATATAAGACAGAAATATCTTAAACTGAGAAAACAGATAATTGCAAGCGAGTTTTCTCATCTCAATGATATGCAGCAGAAGGCTGTACTTAAAACAGAAGGTCCTCTCCTCCTGCTTGCAGGTGCAGGCTCAGGTAAAACTACTGTAATCATCAACAGAATCGTTAATATTCTCAAGTATGGCTGCGGCTCAGACTGTGATTATGTGCCTGAATGGATTTCGCAGGATCATATCGACCTTATGGAAGGCTATCTTGAAAATCCTATTGAGGATTTAAAGGAGGCTATGGTAAATCTGTGTGCAGTAAATCCGCCAAGACCATACGATGTGCTTGCAATTACATTTACAAATAAGGCGGCAGGAGAGCTCAAGGCGAGACTTGAAAGTGCTCTCGGCGAGGATGCCCTCAATATCTGGGCGCATACATTCCATGCTATGTGTATCAGAATTCTTCGCCAGAATATCCAGCTTCTCGGATACAGCAAAGAGTTTACAATTTACGATGAAGATGACAAGAAAAAGCTCATCACAACTATCGTAAAAGAGCTCAATATGGATGAAAAACGTTTTGATATTCGTGGCATCATTGGTGAAATAAGCCGCGCAAAGGACAGATTTGAAAATGAAAGGGAATATGCCATCAATGCCAACGGAGACTGGTATAAGTCCAACGTTTCCAAGGTCTATAATATCTATGCTTCCAAGATGAAGGATGCAAATGCTCTCGACTTTGATGATATCATCGTCAAGACAGTTGAATTGCTCTATGACCACGAAGAAGTCCGTGAATACTATCAGCGCAAGTTCAAGTATGTTCTCGTCGATGAGTATCAGGATACAAACCATGCTCAGTATCTGCTTTGCAGTCTGCTTGCAGGCGGCCGTGAAAATATCTGCGTAGTAGGCGATGATGACCAGAGTATCTATAAGTTCAGAGGTGCTACCATCAAGAATATTATGGAGTTTGAAAAGCAGTATACAAATGCTGAAACAATCCGCCTTGAGCAGAATTACCGTTCCACAACGAATATTCTTTCGGCGGCAAATGAAGTTATTGCATACAACACACAGCGTAAGGGTAAGACTTTGTGGACAAAGAACGGCGAAGGCGATAAAGTCCAGATTTACACAGGTGATACACAGGAAGAAGAGGCAGAATATATCTCCAAAAAGGTCCTCGAAGGCGTGGAAAAAGGTGTAAAGCTTTCTGACTTTACTGTGCTTTATCGAAGCCATGTTCTGTCTAACTCAATCGAAACATCCTTCAAACGTCATGGCATTCAGTACCGTATTGTCAGCGGTCTGCGATTCTTTGACCGAGCAGAAGTCAAGGATGTTCTTGCATACCTCTGGCTCATCTCAAATCCGGCCGATACTGTACGCTTAAAGCGTATTATCAATGTGCCGGCTCGTAAAATCGGCGCAAAGACTATCGAGAACCTCGACATAGTTGCCGAAACCTATGGCATCACTCATTTTGAAGCCTGCGAAAGAGCGCACGACTTTGCTGAGCTTTCAAAATCTGCCGATACACTTGCAAATTTCGCACATCTCATCAATAAGTTCAGAGCAAAGCTTGATGAGCAGTCGGTTAGTGATCTTTATCAGGATGTAATTGAGCTTACAGGCTATTATGGTATGCTTGCCGCTATGAATGACAAGGAAAGCAAGGCAAAGCTTGAAAACGTGCTTGAACTCAAGTCCAACATCATCGACTATGAAACAAGAACAGAAGAGCCATCGCTCTATGGTTTCCTTGAAGAAATCGCCTTGTTTACAGATATGGACAGATATGATACAGATACAGATGCAGTAACTCTTATGACAATGCACAGTGCAAAGGGGTTGGAATTCAATACAGTTTTCCTCTGCGGCATCGAAGAAGGCATCTTCCCATCGTATCGTTCAATGGATGATGAAAATGAACTTGAAGAGGAGAGAAGACTTTGCTATGTTGCTATGACAAGAGCTAAGAAAACCCTTCATATGACTAACTGTAAACGTCGAGTACTTTACGGTCAGACATCCTTCAGCAGACCTTCAAGATTCCTTGAAGAGATTCCAAAACAGTATGTTGAAGAGATAAAACCAAAGCAGCCGACCTTCTCGTCTCAGCCAAGACAGGCTATGCCTAGAAAGATTGGCGCTCCTAGCCCGTCGATGTCTTTCAAGAGCACAACGTCCTCTTCATTTGTCCCTCAATTTAAACTTGGTGACAGTATTGATCATACAGCTTTCGGCATAGGCAAGATAACAAAAACAACCCCTATGGGCGGCGACGTATTGCTGGAGATTATGTTCGAAACTGCAGGTAAGAAAATGATGATGGAAAAAACAGCTTCCAAGTTCATGAAAAAAGTTTAAAAAAGTTCTTGCAATTTGAAAAAACTTATGATATACTATATAGGCAGTTAAAAATGCCTATATATGCCGGTGTGGTGGAATGGCAGACACGCCTGACTCAAAATCAGGAGGGAAACCGTGGGGGTTCGAGTCCCTTCACCGGCACCAATGAGAGCGACAGAATATTCTGTCGCTTTTTTGTTATATCCGAAAGGAGAATCCTATGTATTTGCCTGATGAAATAAGAAAAATAATTGAAAATAAGCCGTATACTGTTGACGATATCGGTCAGTCTGGTTCAAAAGTCCTGATTTTTGATGATATGGTGCTGAAAATACAGCCTGTTTCTACAGAGGTCGATAATGAAGTACAGCTTATGCAATGGCTTAAAGATAAAATATCCGCCCCTGAATGTCTGTGTCACATAAAAGAAAATGATACAGACTATCTTCTTATGACAAAAATCAAAGGGAAAATGGCTTGTGATGACGAATATATGAGCAATCCCCAAAAGCTCATAGATATTCTTGCTCATGCCATGAAATCACTCTGGAAGGTGGATATTTCAGAATGCCCTGTCGATATGACTCTTAACACAAAACTCAAAATGGCAGAATATAATGTGAAAAATAATCTTGTTGATACTGAAAATACACAGCCGGGCACATTTGGCAAAGATGGATTTGAATCTCCGAAGCATCTGCTAAAATGGATTGTTGAAAATCGCCCTGAGGAAGATGTTGTCCTTTCACACGGCGATTTCTGTCTGCCGAATATTTTTATAGACAACGATAAGCTTGCTGGTTTCATCGATATCGGACGAATGGGAATCGCTGACCGTTGGAATGATATTGCGATTTGCTGGCGAAGCCTTAAAGACAACTATATCGGCAAATATTCCACAAAAAAGTATGATAATTTTGATCCCGACTATCTTTTTGAAGCTCTCGGAATAGAAAAGGACGAAGAAAAATTAAGATACTATATCCTTATGGACGAATTGTTTTAATAAAACAGCACTTGACATATTTAAAATACGGTGCTATAATTTAGAAAAAATAACAGGGGAGCTCGTAAAGCGGGCTGAGAGGAAGTAATCAAACTTCGACCCTTAAACCTGATGCGGATAATGCCGCCGTAGGAAGTCATCATAGTTTGATTTTACGGAGGCAATCCAAAAGGGTTGCCTCTTATTTTTTATCCAAGTAACCATCACTTAAATCATTTGCACACCCATCTGCGGATCTTTCTCTGCCATTTATGCTCAAAATCCTCGTTAATACATAAAGTATTGCCTGCGGCTTTTGAACATTCTGGCAAAGAAATACCTCGCAGCTGGATGCACTCTGATTTAAGAGATGGTCACTCCTGAAAGGAGGGCAGAACATAACGGACAGGAGGGGAGCGCCTTTTGTCTTAGATTTACAGCGATGGGAAGCCGTGTTCCGGCGTGAGAGGAGACCATAAAGTCTCGACCGACACTTCATTACACAATGGGGGAAGTGGCGCTGTAAAAGTGTTCTTCCCAGCTATCAAAGGAGAATAAAGATGAAAAATAATAAGGTTCTTAAAATTTCACTGGCAGGTATTCTTATCGCAGTTGCAACTGTGGGCAGTATGTTTTCGTTTCCTGTATTCGGCAGCAAATGCTCGCCTGTTCAGCATATGGTTAATATAATTGCGGCGATTTTCCTCGGCCCGCTCTACGGTACAGGAGCTGCATTTATAACAAGTCTTCTGCGTAATATGTTCGGACTTGGCAGTCTGCTTGCATTCCCGGGCAGTATGTTCGGCGCACTTTTGGCAGGTATCGCATATAAAAAGAGCAAAAGCATTACGCTTACACTTATCGGTGAAGTTTTCGGCACAGCAATTTTAGGCGGCTTTGCGGCATATCCTGTAGCAATAGCATTTATGGGCAAAAGCGCTGCAGAGCTGGCATTTTACGCATATATCATTCCGTTCCTTGTCTCAACAGCAGGCGGAGCGGTTATTGCAGGTGTTATAATTTTTTCTCTCCAGAAGTCTGGTGTTCTTGCTAAAATGCAGGAGAGAATCAACAAATAAATAATAATGGGAGCTTGCAGCGGCAGGCTGAGAGGAAGTAGGCACTTCGACCATCTGACCTGATACGGATAATGCCGTCGTAGGGATTTTTAAAGCGGTGGTGTGTAATTTATCTCACCGCTTTTGTGTTGCTTCCGGAAAAGAGGTATTTATGAATTACACAACACAGATGGAAGCAGCTCGTAAAGGCATCTTCACCAGAGAGATGGAGATAGTTGCCAAAAAAGAAAAGACGGATAAGGATAAGCTTATCAGCCTTGTTGCAGAAGGTAAAGTTATTATTCCATGCAACAAAAATCACAAGTGTATCGATCCAAATGGTGTCGGTTCAATGTTAAAGACAAAAATCAATGTAAATCTTGGTACATCGAGAGATATGGCTGATCTTGAAACAGAGCTTGAAAAGGTGAACAGCGCAGTTAATATGGGCGCAGAAGCAATTATGGATCTCAGCTCATACGGTGACACAAGAAAGTTCCACAGACTGCTTACAGAAAAATGTCCGGCAATGATAGGCACAGTGCCGATTTATGACGCTGTTGTGTATTATCATAAACCTCTTGCTAAAATCACAACAGATGAATGGATAGATATTGTCAGAATGCACGCAGAAGACGGCGTTGACTTTATGACAATTCACTGCGGTATGAACAGAGCAACAGCCGAACGCTTCAAGAAAAATAAACGCCTTATGAATATCGTTTCAAGAGGTGGTTCAATCATGTTTGCATGGATGGAAATGACAGGCAAGGAAAATCCTTTCTTTGAAAGATTTGACGAAATCCTTGAGATTTGCAGAGAGTATGACGTAACTCTCAGCCTTGGCGAAGCCTGCCGTCCTCGAAGCATCAAGGATGCACCAGATGCCGCGCAGATAGAGGAGCTTATCACTTTGGGTGAGCTTACAAAAAGAGCGAGGGAAAAGGATGTTCAGGTGATGATTGAAGGTCCGGGCCATATGCCTATCGATCAGATTGCCGCAAATATGGAGATTCAGAAAACACTTTGCCATGGAGCGCCATTCTATGTCCTTGGACCTATAGTTACAGATATTGCGCCCGGATATGACCATATCACATCTGCTATCGGCGGAGCAATTGCGGCGAGCGCAGGAGCATCCTTCTTTTGTTATGTAACGCCTGCCGAGCATCTTTCTCTCCCTGATGTGGACGATGTGAAGGAAGGCATAATCGCAGTTAAAATTGCGGCTCATGCGGCAGATATTGCAAAGAAAGTACCTGGCGCAATGGATTGGGATAATGAAATGAGCGATGCACGACAGAAGCTTGACTGGGCAAAGATGTTCAGCCTTGCCATTGACCCTGAAAAGGCTAAAAAATATCGCGATAAGTCAAAGCCACAGGCGGAGGACACCTGCAGTATGTGCGGTAACTTCTGTGCTGTAAGAAATGTAAACAGAATACTCAATGGCGAAATCGTTTCGATTTATGAGGAATAATATGGATATATTTGAAAAAATAAAGACCGAGCGCCCTGTTGTTCATTCAATCACCAATAAAGTGACTATGAATGACTGCGCAAACATAATTCTTGCCCTTAAGGCTTCAGCGATAATGGCAATGGATGCCTCCGAAGCGGCAGAGGTAACTTCTGTCAGCAAGGCTTTGTGTATCAATATCGGCACGCCTGATATCAATTCAGCAGAAGCAATGGTAAATGCAGGCAAAAAGGCCAATGAGCTTGGCATACCTGTTCTGCTCGACCCGGTGGGCGCAGGTATATCACAGCTTCGTAAAGATATTTTAAAGAAATTGATGAACGAAGTGAAAATTTCGGTTATACGCGGTAATTATTCTGAAATCAAGGCGGTTGTAGAGGGCACAAGGGCAACGATAGATGCCGACCTGAAAGACAAAATAAATGAAAACAACATAGACGAGTGTGTGGCTTTTGCTAAAAAAGCAAGCAATATCACAGGCGCTGTGGTAGCAATAACAGGCGAAACCGATATTATCACAGACGGACAGACCGCATATTGTGTACATAATGGGCATGAAATGATGAAATATGTGACAGGTGCGGGGTGTATGACATCGGCGGCAACCTCCGCGTTTATGGCGGTAAGTGACGATATGCTGAAAGCGGCACTTTACGGAGTGTGTTCTATGGGTATTTGCGGAGAAATTGCCATGGAAAGAATGACACCTGATTGCGGAAACGCTACATACAGAAACTATATTATAGATGCGGCATTTAATCTTACAAATGAGCAGTTTGAAAGGATGGCAAAATATGAAACCAGATAATTTGATTTTATACGGCATAACAGAAGGAAAATGGCTGGAAGATGACAGAAGATACGAAAAAGTAGAGCAGGCTCTCAAAGGCGGAGTTTCCATTCTGCAGATGAGAGAAAAGAACCTCGATGAAGATACTTTTGTTGAAGAAGCGATTAAAGTAAGGAAAATCTGCGAAAAATACGGCGTTCCTCTTATTATAAACGATAATGTAAATGTTGCACTCAGAAGCGGTGCAGATGGCGTTCATCTTGGTCAGAAAGATATGGCCGTTGAGGAAGCCCGCGCCATTCTCGGAGGTGATAAGATAATCGGCGCATCTGCAAGAAGCGTTGAGCTTGCTGTAAAGGCTATGAACGAGGGTGCTGATTATCTGGGCACAGGTGCGGCATTTGGTACAAATACCAAAATGGATGCAATTACAATATCTCACGAAACAATAAAGGAAATATGCAGTTCGGTTAACATTCCTGTAGTCGCTATCGGCGGAATAACAAAGGATAATATTCCACAGCTTGCTGGTCGTGGTATTGCAGGTGTTGCAACAGTTTCGGCTATTTTTGGTGCTGATGATATTGAAAATGAATGCAGAATCCTTCGTGAAATATCTGAAAGGACGGTGAAAGCATAATGAAATCCGTTCTTACGATTGCAGGCTCAGACAGCAGTGGCGGCGCAGGAATCCAGGCTGACATCAAGACTATGACTATGAATGGAGTGTTTGCAACAAGTGCAATAACAGCTCTCACAGCACAGAATACAATGGGAGTAACAGGCATACATACGGTTTCGCCTGAGTTTCTCAAACTGCAGATTGAAGCGGTTTTTGATGATATCAGACCCGATGCAGTTAAAATAGGAATGATGGCTTCTTCGGAGCTGATTGATACCATTGCAGATACACTTAAACGTTATAATGCGCAAAACATAGTTGTCGACCCTGTTATGATAGCTACAAGCGGTTCAAAACTTATGGAGGATGGCGCGTTGTCGATACTTAAAAACGAGCTTTTGCCGATGGCAACTCTTGTGACGCCTAATATTCCGGAGGCACAGGTGCTTGCTGATATGGAAATACATAACGAAGAAGAAATGCTCATTGCAGCTAAGAAAATCTCGGAAACTTATAGCTGTGCAGTATTGTGCAAAGGCGGACACAGTATAAATGATGCAAACGATTTTTTGTATTCTGATGGTAAATCCATGTGGTTTTATGGAAAAAGAACAGATAATCCAAATACTCATGGCACAGGATGCACACTTTCCTCAGCTATTGCGTCCAATCTTGCAAAAGGATATAGCCTTGAAGAATCGGTGAAAAGAGCGAAAGATTACATTTCAGGTGCTCTTGAATCCATGCTTGACCTGGGAAAAGGTTCAGGTCCGCTTAATCATTTGTATGATTTGAACAGCAAATTTAAAGACTAAATAAAAGACCTGTCATAAAAAGACAGGTCTTTTTAAAATAATATGCAAAGTTGTGACGATTTTTATTTACAAATGCCGGAAATTGTAGTACAATATATTAGATAAATAATCCTTTACGGAGGTAGAATATGCCGGCAATATTAGCACATTTCCAGTTCGGCATGGAGGTTCTGAAAAATCTTCAGGGCGAAGCTCTTTCAATAGTGAAAGAGAATATAGATGAATATGCACTCGGTCTGCAGGGCCCTGATGTGTTGTTCTTTTAT
>JAFSBG010000040.1 GCA_017441945.1 Clostridia bacterium | reverse complement strand
TTATTTACATATTTCCAATTATTCGAGAGTGATTGTTGCTTCTGCGTGGCCTGCCTTGACACCGCTGACCTTAACTGTAAACTCAGCGCCAGCCTTTGCCTTGACCGCCCATGTTATCGCCTTTGTAAAGGCATCGTGCTTGCGTGTGTCGATGTTCTTATAGCCATAAGCTGAGTTTACACCTGAGAAGCCTTCGATATGGCCGAGAGTGTCATTCTGCTTACCGATGAAGATTTCTCCATCGACAAGAGCTTCAATATTGACAGGCTGGTCGATTTTCAGCTTTTTTGCTTCGTTGCAGACGAATGTCGGCAGATAACCGATGTTGGAAACCTGTGCAGTCACCTTATAAACCCCTTCATCTACCTTTTCGGCTGTCAGCTTATCTATGTGGAGCTGAGGAAGCGTGCTTGCCATACGGAGGCAGAAGTTTGTGTTCTTTTCAACCTCCTGTTCAAGATAGCCCGGAGGGCAGTTCTGCCATGTGTACTTGAAGTCGATGGAGCCGATTTCGATCTTGCCAAGCTGAGGATGGTCGAACTCCTCCCACTCCTTGATAGGCTTGCCGGAAGCCAGCATTGGCACATTTTCGTCGATCCACTTATAGCAGAGAGCCATCTGCTCTTCCTGCTCCTTCGGTGTCTTTGGCTTTGTGCGTGGGTAGACATCAGGAACGCCTGCGCGGATGCAGAGGTCCCAGAGCTCGGCAGTATAAGTCGGGATACCCTGTGCCTGATACATCCAGTCGTCGAATGCGCCCGAGGAATAATTTACAGTATCTGTCAAAAACGCATCGAAGATGTTGAAGCAGCCGTAGCCTGTTTCTTCAGTTGCCATAGCGCCGATTTCGCGGAACATACGCATATCGCGGCTGTCGGCATTCTTTTCAGGCATTGTTCCAGGAGGATAGATGTAGCAGCCGCCGCTTGTGTGGTATGTTACGCCGCAGCAGATGTTTGGATGAGCAATGACAAAGTCGGCAACCGCCTTGTTTTCAGGATTTGAAAGCGGGTACTTGCCTGCGCCCGGCTGACGGACTTCAGGGAACCAGCCGAGAGGATAGTTTCTGTTGAAATCCAGGTTCCATTTGCCCTCAGCAGGCTGTATATTTATACCATCAAAATCTACGATATGTCCCTCAGGATATACATTATAATACTTACCACCGAAGTCGGATGGAGAACGCTTTGTCATAATGCGGTGGTCATAGTCGGCTTCCTTCCAGACGCCGTTTGGAGATTCGATACGCATAAGGCGGACAACACCGTCGCCATCGATATCGGATGGGTGCAGGCCAGGAGCCGGCTTTTCAAATGGATATGGGCGGTTTACCGAGCGGAGCTGTTCACTTGTTGTGAGGTAAGTTTCAGCGCCGTCAGGAGAGATACGCGGAATGACATAAACTGCGTTTTTGTCCAGTAAAGCTGTGATTTTCTCATCTTTTCCGTATTTCTGGGCGAGAGTTACGATGAGGTGTGTAGCTGCCATCGAGCCTGTGACTTCGCCTGCGTGGTGATTGCCATCCACATAATAGGCTGGCTTTGTCAGCACATCGCCTGTGTTGTAGTTTGTGATTTCGCAAGCCCAGACATTTCGGTTTTCAGGAGTTGTGCAGATAGAATGTATTTTAATGAGCTGAGGATAGTCTGCAGCAAGCTCCTGCAGAAGGTTTGTAAGCTCTTCGTAAACGTAGTAATGGTCGAAATTATAGGTTTTCATCAGTGGTCCCCTTTCGTTTTGTTTTGCATTATTATACACCCATACCGCATAAAAATCAAGGATATAAGTGAATAATTATGTATAAAGTCTGGATATTTATGCAAATAGTGTTGTAGTGGGGATCGTGTGAATTCGTTCAGAATGACATATGAAGTTGTAGGAACAAATCACGATTTGTTCCACTAGATATGCCTTCGGCACCACCTCATCCGCTTCACTTTGTTCAGCACCTTCCCCTCAAGGGGAAGGCTTTGGGTTTGTGCGAGGGGACGGTGGCGGGCGGGCATGGAAACCCGCCCCTACGGGATTGATTAAACCGCGGGAGTCGGACCGCCGGGGACGTCGGTCCCTACTGGATTGTTCAAATGGGCAAGAAAAAGGGGTGGCTGAAAGCCACCCCTTGGGAGTAATATTGAATTACTTACAGTACTTGTTGAACCAAGCTGCGATTTCTTCGAGACGGGAGAGTCTGTTCTGTGGCTTACCGGAACGGGAGAGTTCGTGGTTTTCGCCGTGGAAGAGGCACATCTTAGTTGGAACACCCTTACGCTTGAGAACGTTGAACATCTGGATTGGTTCACTCATCCAGCAGCGATAGTCTTCGTCGGACTGGATAAAGAGTGTTGGTGTTGTAGCGTTGAAAGCGTACTTGAGTGGAGACTGAGCCCACATCTTTTCCCAATTTGTCCATGGATCAGCCATGAGCTGAGTCATATTATGATTGAAGCCGATGTCTGTTGTGAGACCCTTGGACATGTAGTTGGAGATAGAGCGCTGTGGAGCAGCAGCTGCGAAGCGGTTTGTATGGCCGATCATCCAGTTGATCATGAAGCCTGCATAGGAACCGCCGCAGATAGCGATCTTATCAGCGTCGATATCTGGGTAAGCTTCGATACAGTGGTCAACGAATGCCATGAGGTCCTGATAGTCAGGGCCGCCCATATCGCCGATGAGAGCATTAGCGAAGTCATCGCCACGACCGTCAGCACCGCGTGGGTTTGTGTAGATTACAAAGTAACCATCGTTAGCCTGAGCCTGCATTTCGTGGTGGTAGATACCGCCGAATACAACCTTTGGACCGCCGTGCATGGAGAGTACGCAAGGATACTTATGGCCTGCCTTGTAGCCTGCTGGCTTGATAACGAAGCAGTCGAGGTCTACGCCGTAATCTGTTGTGAATGTTGTATATTCAACAGGAGAAATTGTCTTTGTATTGAAGAATTCTTCGTTGAATGTGGAAATCTGTGTTTCTTCGCCAGTTGCGAGATCCATTTCATAGATTTCATTGAGCTTCATGCCGCGGTGAGCGATCATAAGGCACTTGCCGCCGTGGATTGTGATAGCGTTGATGCCGCCTGGAACCTTGGAGAGAACCTTTGGCTGATCATTTTCCATTACGCAAAGTTCGGAATCAACTCTGTTGACTCTGAGGAAGTAGAGCTTGCCGTCTACGAACTGAACCATTGCGTTGCCGCCGCCGTAAGATGCGTCATTGGAAACAGCGCCGCCGATTGTGTGGTCAAAGAAGCCAACTTCACGGCGTTCCATTGTCTTGCAGTCGAATTCGTAGCAAGTTGGGTTATGCCATACGCCCTTTTCGTTCTTCTTGTTAGCTGTGAAGAAGATAACGCCCTTTTCCATCCAGTATGCGCCGCCGATGTTTTCATCAGCCTGTGGAACGAGAACCTTGAGTTCGTCCTTTTCGATGGAGTAGAGGTTGAGGGAGCCAGCGCCCTGGGATACATCCTTATATTCATTACCTACGAATACAACGTACTTCTTGCAGGAAGAAAGACCAACGGAGTTTGCGTTCATGTATTCAGGTGTGATCTGCTTGCCTTCCTTAGTAGCTGGGTCATAGATAACAACTGCGGAACGTGTTCTGTTGATAACGCCGCGGCCGTTGAACCAGTGTGGAAGTTCATCAAATACGATGTAGTCCTTGCCGAGCTGAGCACGATTTTCAGGATCCTTGATTTCTTCGAGCTTCTTGTTGATACCGAGAAGGAGCTTGCCGTCTGGGAGGAAGTCGATCTTTGTTACTGTATATGGAATTGTGTAAGCGAGCTGAGCTTCACCGCCGTTGAGGTTAATGCGGTAAATGTTAGTCTGGCCCTTCTTGTTTTCACCTCTCTGGGATGGGAAGAGGATTGTGTCATTTGTTTCCCACCAGAAGGAACGTTCTGTATTTGTAGCTGTAAGCTTCTTGATTTCCTTTGTTTCCACGTCGAGGACATAGAGGTTGGACAAATACTTGTTGCCTTCCATATCAACATCGTGCTTTACAAAAGCAGCGTGCTTACCGTCTGGGCTGTATGTAATGCCAGAGAGGA
>JAFSBG010000039.1 GCA_017441945.1 Clostridia bacterium | reverse complement strand
GTTTATTTATAGGCAAACCGCTCTTCTTCGCCATATATCCTGCAAGAATATTGCCGAAATTACCCGTTGGTACGCAGAAATCAACCATATCGCCCGCTTTTATTGCATTATTCTTAACGAGTCTGGAATATGCCCAATAATAATAGACAATCTGCGGTGCAAGTCTGCCCCAGTTGATAGAGTTGGCGCTGGAAAGCATAATTCCATTTTCAGCAAGCTCATCTGCCATCTCAGCGTCGGTAAATATTGCCTTGACACCATTCTGAGTATCGTCAAAATTGCCCTTTACTGCAAATACATTAACATTATTTCCTGTCTGGGTAACCATCTGATAACGCTGGATATCTGATGTGCCACCATGAGGATAGAATACGCATATTTTTGTGCCATTTACGTCTGCAAAGCCTTCAAGGGCGGCTTTTCCTGTATCACCCGAAGTGGCTACAAGAATAGCAACCGTCTTATCTTCGCCGCACTTCTTTGCTGCAGCAGGAAGAAGCTGCGGAAGCATCCGGAGCGCAAAATCCTTGAAAGCACAGGTCGGACCATGCCACAATTCAAGGCTGTACATATTATCTATGACTTTGACAAGCGGAGCAATTTCTCCGTCGTCAAACTGGCTGCCATATGCATTTTTTACAAACTCCGCAAGTTCTTCGGCTGTATAGTCAGGCAGAAAATCTTTAAGGACAGTTTCAGCAGTTTTATGATAATTATAGCCTGCCATTTTTTCAATTTCTTCAATGCTGATTTCCGGCATTGTGTGCGGAATATAAAGTCCTCCGTCATCAGCAAGACCATTCAGAATGGCATGAGCAGACGGAACATTTATTTCTTTATTTCTTGTACTGCAGAATAGCATGGTATTCCCTCCCAAATAAAGTATCTTTGTTTACATTATACCATATACTTATACAAAAATAAAGCCGGACTTATCATCCGGCTTTGATTTTTTAACCCTCACAGCATGGGAAATAATCATAATCGACAACATTTGCAAATGCTCTCGCCCTGAATGTTCTTGCAGAACAAATTGTATCAGGTGTGCCGTCAAGATCCAGGTCCTCCGGCAGAACAAACTTAATGCAGTTGACCTGCACATTCTGACATTCTGTACCTGTAAGCGCAGGAAGTGTGAAGATTTTTCTTCCGCGTGGATATTCAAGACCTTCTTCATCGAGTTCGGACAGGAAAACCGCTACAGCTACCCTTCTGCCAGGGCAAACATTGAGCAAAGTAAGGCTTACTTCGGCAATTCTGCCCTTTCCGTCAATTGTGACATTGGACATATCAAATGCAATGATATCCTGACAGTTTTCTGTTGTTACATCGACAGATGCAGAGCATGGCTCGGAATATTCAACAATGTCACTGCACTGTACTGTGACAAGCGGATCAGGAAAATCTACGATATTTTCTTCTGCATCAGAATATGTTATCGCTTCATTTACAGCCTTTGTACCGCCTGTGATAGCCGTATGCCGGACATAAAACTGAAGTGTTGCGCCTTCATCTGCTTCTGTGCCAAGGCTGTCAATAGCCCATGCGACGCTCTGCGAAGTAACAAGCGTTGCTGTACCGATAGTTGGTGAAACAATCTGCGTGATTTCAAAATCTGGATTTACTGTATCGAGAATCTGAATATCTGTTGCGCCCGCCTTTGTGATGTTTGCTCCCAATTCACCAAGCAACGCTTCAATACTCTCTGTATCAGGAGCAATAATCACATGCGATTCGTCAGGGTCTGTTGCCCATTCATTGAGATTATTGATATCAATGCCTTCCGTACCTTCAATGCCAACCATATAGATCGTGATGCCAAGGGTTTCTCTTGCATAACGAGCAATATTGTCAGCAGATGTGCCTTCGGAATCGACACCATCTGTCAGCATAACAAGCACTTTCTCATTTTCCGATGTTGTATTGAACAATGAAATAGCCTTCGAAAATGCATCATAATGGTTTGTGCTTCCCGCTTCTTCAGTTGTAAGATTATTTACAATCTGCCTGAGCAGTACTGCATTTGTGTCAAGCGGACTTTCGATAGTTGCAATGCTGTCAAAGCTTACGATACCTACTCTGCTGTTTTCTATAATGCCGTCAATGTCTCCCGTTGCGCCATCGATAATGTCGATAATCTGATTGGCGGCAGCCTGCAATGTAACAAAGGCTTCGCCTGCCATGCTTGCTGAATTATCGAGAGCAAGAACAAGGTCAACGGGTACGGACACGATATCGGGTGCTGCTGAAATTGCAAGGGTTACAAGCAAAGAATCGCTGCACCCGATTATCTGCTGATCGATCGTTTTATTTGAATTAGTAATTCCCATATTACCCTCCGTTTGTTGTATTTCATTAGTATACTATTCGGTTTGGGCAAGTATGGTGACAAAAGAAAACGGCCGCATCTGCGACCGTTTTTGTATTTTAATTTACAGGTACATATCCTGCGTCTTCAATGATTTTACTTCCTCTTTCAGAAAGCACAGCCTCGACCCACTTTGCAGTATTTACATTATCGTCGTTTGCTCTTGTTACGATAAAGCCATTGGTATAGATAGGATATTCACCATTTTTAATTGTTTCAATAGTCGGCGCTACGCCATCAACTGAAATCATTTTAATGGTATCACGCTTATACATGGTGTTGACATAATAGAAATACGAATAGCCGAAAGCATTCTTTGCGTTATCGTATTCGGCAACAGCATCAATAAGCTCACCCATATCACCCTGCACCTGACTTGTTGGCGGAGTCATTATTTCCTTGTCCTTCATAACAAGTGAAAGCATAGCAGTCTGGCTTCCCGAGCCTGTCGGACGCTGATATGGGATTATTTCGCCGTCATCTCCACCGACTTCACTCCAGTTTGTTATCTCGCCTGTGTAAATCTTCTGAATCTGCTCAAAAGTAAGGTCATCAACAGGATTTTCTGTATTGACGATAAATACAAAAGCTGAGCTTGTTGCCGGGATAATATTCAGTTCAACACCTTGTTGTTTTGCATATTCCTTATCTTCTTCGCTTATTTCAGCGGCAAAGATAACATCAACCTTTCCGTCTATAAGATTATGGTACACCTCGCTTGAGCGTGTTGTTGTATATTCAAAATTAAGCTCACTCTCATCTACGCCGAGGAAATCTGCCGCAATGCTGTCTACAAGCGGATGAATAGCAAGAGATGCATCCACTTTAGGATAATTCTCAAGGGTAAAAATCGGTTCGTTTTTCTCTTCAGCTTTTTCAGTAGCTTCTGTCGGTGCTTCTGTTGCCGCAGTTGTACTTTCCGTTGCCGGTGCTGCTGTTGTTGGGTTGTCAAGTTCAGCAGTTGCCGAATTATACCAGTACACACAGCCTGCCGTAATTGCAATGACGGCAACCATGGCTATAATATACATGCCGCTTTTCTTCATTTTTTATTCCTCCTGTCCGTAGATTTTAAGCTGGGATTTTTCAAACTGGCTTAATCCAATGCTGTATGGATATTCAAAAGCACTGGTTTTTACTTCTACATTGCCGCCCTTAAGCTTTATTTCGGCAGAATTGAACATTTCTTCCGCTTCAGCCTGACTGTAACCATAATCTATGTAATTTCTTGTTACTTCAGCTTTAATAAAGCTCATATAGTCATAACCATCTTTGAAAATATCAGAAAATGCAACAAGGTTATTGCCATTTGTGTAATTTACAAGCTTCGTTCCGTCGATTTTTGTAAACTTCACATCGTTTGGAAGGTTTTCTGTTTCGAGATATGCCCCGCCGCGCATTGCAAAGTACTGATAACGATATGTGTCGATTATTTCATCACGATATCTGTTTTCATAAAGCTCTATCGGCATTTCGAATATCTGAATATTTGAGCTTATTTCCATAGTATCGGAATATTCATAATTCCATTGGCCATCTATATATTCCGATGCTGAAACCACATAATATCCAGGCTTTGCCATTACAATATAAAACTTATCCTTGTTGTTTCGAGCTTTATCTTTATACTCTTCAACAAGCTCATATATTTCTTCCTGAACTTGTTTGTTGACTGCAATTACCTTTTCAAGGCGCTCTTCATCAATTTCAGAATCATAGAGCTTCCATACAGTAAGGTCATACCAGAGATTTTCTTCTCCATAGCCATAGTCGATTATCTCAAACGGCTCATAGCTGCAGTCGGCACAGGTGAATATATCTTCATAGCCTATATCATCATTTTCATATATACTTTCTTCTGTGAGATATTTGGAATATATGGAAATTTCATCGTAATGATCTATCATTTTGGCGCTTGCCATACGCTTATCTGTATAGAAGCATATCTCAGATGGAGTAAAGCTGAAATCCTTTACATCATCTTCCATATATGACTTTACTGCCTTATATACTGCATTTTCATCAGGAGAGGTTGCCTGCCCCTCCCACATATACCAGTTTTCGGAAGCTGATGACTTATAGAACGAATCACGGACAATCGAAAGAATGTCCGTATCTCTCATAAACAGGTCCTCAAGCAATATTTCATTGCCGTTTACCAGTTCGTAATTGAGATATTTCTGCTCATATTTATCATCGTTGCCTATATGCAAACTTATGGACAACACATTGGCAAAATTAGCTCTTGTATAGAAGTTGGCATAATTAATTTTATCATATTCTGCCAGAAGCTCATCCATATTCTTACGCAAATCAGCATTCACTTTATCCTGCACAGCTTTATTTCTGAGGCCTTCAATTTCAGGATATCTTACTTCCGCCTCGCCCTTTTTGTCAATTGCCTCGCTTATAACAATATCATTTGTATCGTATGTACCATAAAGATCGATAGGCTTTTCAACAGGCTCAGGAACGGCTTCTGTCGGCGCTTCTGTGTTTCCAACAGGTGCTTCCGTTGTCTGCAGAATCGCTTCTTCCATTTTTGCCGACTCTTTAGCCTTTTCAATACTGAAATATGTAATTCCTGCCGCCGCTATAGCGAAGAGAAGCACGAATGACGCCAATATTTTTACCGTTTTATTCATACGCATCTCCTTCCTGAGAATATTATCTATATTATAAGACTATTTTATTTGCCGTTTGGTTTCAGCTTTTTTGCTTCAATTAAATTATTTGCTACAAAAATAATTACCGCCGCAAGTACAAACATAAACATCACAAGGTTTGTCTTTGTAAATGTTTCATTGTAGAGCAATACACCCACAAGCATCTGGAGTGTTGGATTTATGTACATAAGTATGCCGGAAAGTGTAAGCGATGTATCTTTCATACCCTTTGCAAAAAGCAAAAGCGGTACAGATGTGACAACACCTGCAATCGGGAATAAAATAAGCTGATATGTGCTTACATTTGTAAGATATCCCGTACCTGTAAATTCTTTGAACAGAATAAACATAAGTGCAATCGGCGCCATATAAAGTGTTTCCATAAACACAGATGTAACGCTGTCAGCTTTGACTCGCTTTTTAGCCGCACCATAGCAGGCAAAAGAAATTGCAATCGCAAGTGCATAATATGGGATAGTGCCGTAAATGACAATAGGAATCATTACACCGATAAATGCAATGAGCACAGAAAGCCACTGAAGCTTTGTGAGCTTTTCCTTATATATAACAAATCCAAGCACAACTGCAAAAATAGGGTTGATGAAGTATGCAATTGATGATTCGAGAACTTTACCGCTCATCACAGCAAAAATATACACGCCCCAGTTTATAGTAACCATTATACTACTGAGCAAAAGCATATTTCTTTCCTTTTTGTCGGACAAAGCTTCTTTTATTTTGTGAAGCTCGCCTTTTGCCGCAAGAATAAGACCGCAGAATATAAGCGACCATACGATTCTCAGCGAAAGAATATAGAAGGAATCAATACCTCCAAGCTGTTTCCAGAATATCGGCAGAACTCCCCATAAAATGTAACACATCAATACATAAATCGCGCCTTTTTTCATTTTCATATACTCCTTTTTGCATAGTTTCTTTAACTAAATAGTATCACTTATCATATTCATTGTCAATCATTATACATCTTTATGCACAAAAAGCTCCCCACTATGGAGAGCTTTTAAAATTATTTATTTGCGAACAGCTTTTTTGTCTCAGGATATGGATCCTTTATGAATTGCTTATAGTATACCAGACCGACTGCTGTTGTCAGCAATTCTGTCATCGGGAATGTGAGCCAGAACCAATTCAGCCCGATTCTTGAGAACAGATAACCCAATGGTACAAACAGAATGACAGTTCTTACTATCGTCAGCATTGAGCTTTTCAGTCCCATTCCTATCGCCTGGAAAAACACAGGAAAAATCAGCGAAAATGACATAGGAACGAAACTCATACCGATTATTCTGAATGCAACTTTGCCGATTTCAAGCACCAATTTATCGGACGTAAAGACCTTTAAAAGCTGTACCGGGAATATTGCAAAACATAAGGCTCCCGCCGCCATTAAAATCACGCCAAAAATTTCTGCGGTATACAATGTCTTTTTGCATCGTTCAACATTTTTTGCCGCATAGTTGAAGCTTATTATCGGCACAATACAGGTTTGCATTGCCATAAGCGGAATGAAGAAAAATGTCTGCCACTTATAATAAAGCCCCAAAGTAGTGACAGCCTGATCTGAAAAAGTGGCAAGAATCAGATTGAGCCCCAGAATATAGAAAGTATACGCCGACTGCATAAGCATATTAGGGGCGCCTAAAGTGAATATTTTGCGTATATAGCTAGGATATTTTCTGCGTTCAGGTGATTTATAAATTGCTTTTCTTCCTACAATTGCCGCAGCCACTATCTGTCCTGCAACAGTTGCCACTGCCGCGCCTGCAATTCCCATCTGTGGAAAACCAAACATACCGAAAATCAACAATGGGTCAAGCATTATATTTGTTACAGCACCTAAAATCTGCGCTGTCATAGGAGTTTTCATATCACCCTTTGCCTGTAAAATCTTCGTCCACACACTTTCACAGAATAACCCAACGCTCAACACGCAGACAATTCTGCCATAAACAATAACACTGTTTATTATCGTTTCCGAATCTGTCGACATTTTTGCATAAAAAGGCATTATAAACCAACATAATACAGCAAAAATAATCCACATTACAACAGCTATCGGTGTGCCCGCCCCTGCATATTCATCCGCTTCTTCATTCTGCCCATACCCGAGCTTTGCGGCAATTATTGTATTTATACCAACACCGGTGCCGACAGCAAGAGCTATCATAAGAAGCTGCAGCGGATAAACTATTGAAAGTGCGGTCAGCCCCGTTTCGTCATATCTTCCTATAAACAGACTGTCAACAATATTATAAAGAGCCTGAATTAACTGTGCAAACATGACAGGCGGAGCCATTTTCATCAGCACCTTGCTGATTTTTTCGGTTGCGAACATCTGTGTCGATTCCATACTATTCACCTTCCCTGTCAAATGCATTTATAAGTGCAGAGTCATACTCGGTCATAAGCTTTGTAAGCGTTTTAAGCTTATCCGTTCCGATTATATAAACTGCTTTTTCTTCAAATTCATTCATGGCCTCTATCAGAGGTTTTGCATATTCCTCGCCATATTTGCTCAGCCTAAATGCCTTTTCTCTGCCCGAAGTGTGAGCTTTATCAGGCTCAAGTATTCCGTTTTTCCTCATACCTGTAATCACATTATTTATGGTCTGCCGTGGAAGAAGATAACTATCACATATCTGCTTTTGTGTGCAGTACCCGTTTTCGCGTATCGTATATAAAACAAGCATTTCGTTGTAGCTGATATTGTATTCAGCCGACCATCTTGAATAAATACCTCTGATTTGAATTATTGCCCTGTTTACTTCATTGAGAAGATTCAATGTTTTAATATCCATAAGCGCCTCCTATAATCCCATTTGGGATTATACCTCTTTATGACAATATTGTCAACAGGTAAAAAAAATAAAAGCTCCTCCGCAAGGAAGAGCTTTTTTGGAGCTTGTGATCCGGCTCGAACGGACGACCTGCTCATTACGAATGAGCTGCACTGCCAGCTGTGCTACACAAGCATATCTATAACATTATTATTAAATCACAAATAAAAAGATTTGTCAAACATATTTTGCCGCATCATCAATAATTTATCTGTTATAATATTATGCTTTTTCGGTAATTTCCAACTAAATTACCATATATTCTTCATTTTTTAAAAATAATCATTGAAAATCCGTATTATCTGTGATAAAATATATAAGTTAAAGAAGACTTTTATTCCTTAAAAAGGAGATATTATAAATATGGAAGCAAAAAACATTAGAAATGTTGCAATTATTGCCCACGTTGACCATGGCAAGACAACTCTTGTCGACCAGATGCTTCGTCAGGGCGGTGTTTTTCGCGACAATCAGGCTTCTCCTGAACGTGTAATGGATAACGGTGACCTTGAAAAGGAAAAGGGCATCACTATTCTTGCAAAAAACACATCTATTATGTACAAAGATACAAAGATCAATATCGTTGACACACCAGGTCACGCCGACTTCGCAGGCGAAGTTGAGCGTATCCTCAAGATGGTAAATGGTGTTCTTCTTCTCGTCGACTCTTTTGAAGGCACAATGCCTCAGACTCGCTTTGTTCTCCAGAAGGCTCTCGAGCTCGGCCACAAGGTCATCATTGTTGTAAACAAGATCGACCGTCCTGACGCTCGTCTTGCTGAAGTTACAGACGAAGCTCTCGAACTCCTCATGGACCTTGATGCAACAGATGAACAGCTCGACAGCCCTATCCTCTACTGCTCCGGCCGCGATGGTACAGCATCCAGAGATATCAATGTCACAGGTACAGACCTCATCCCAATGTTCGAAACTATTCTTGAGCATATTCCCGCTCCTGAATGTGATTCCGACGGCGAGCTTCAGCTTCTCGTTTCTTCTGTCGACTACAACGACTATGTCGGCCGTATCGGTATCGGCAGAATTGAACGCGGTACAATTTCTGTAGGTCAGGAAGTTCATGTTTCCAACTACAACGACGAAGGCGTAAACTACAAGAGTAAGATCGTTTCCCTCTTCTCCATCGAAGGTCTCAAGCGTATTCCTGTTGAAAAGGCTTACGCAGGCGATATCGTATGCTTCTCCGGTATTGAAGAAATCTTCATCGGTGATACAATCTGTTCCCTCAATGCTATTGAGCCGTTGCCATTCGTAAAGATTTCCGAACCTACTGTTGAAATGACATTCTCTGTCAATGACAGCCCTCTTGCAGGTCGTGAAGGCAAGTTTGTCACATCCCGTCAGATCAGAAGCCGTCTTTTCAAGGAACTTCTCAAGGACCTTTCTCTCAAGGTATTTGAAACAGACAGCACAGATGCTTTCCGTGTTCTCGGCAGAGGCGAAATGCACCTTTCCATTCTCATCGAAACAATGCGTCGTGAAGGTTTTGAATTCTCCGTTTCCCCGCCACGTGTACTTTTCAAGGAAAAGAACGGCAAAAAGATGGAGCCTATCGAAAGACTCTTCATCGACGTTCCTGAAGAATATGTAGGCGCTGTAATGGGCAAGCTCGGCGAAAGAAAGGCTATTATGACTCACATGGCTCCTCACGGCAGCCGTATGAGAATCGAGTTTCTCATTCCTTCCCGCGGTCTTTTTGGCTATAAGAATGAATTCCTCACAGATACAAAGGGTGAAGGTATTCTCAATACTATTTTCTATGAATATCAGGAATACAAGGGCGACATTCCAACAAGAAATACAGGTTCTCTCGTTGCATTTGAGCCAGGTGTTTCCACAGGTTATGGTCTCTTCGCTGCTCAGGAACGTGGTATGCTCTTTATTGATCCGGGCGTTGAAGTTTACGAAGGTATGATTATCGGTCAGAATCCAAAGGGCGATGATATGGCTGTAAATGTATGCCGCAAGAAGCAGCTTACAAATATGCGTGCAAGCGGCTCTGATGATGCTCTCAGACTTATTCCACCAAAGAGAATGAGCCTTGAACAGTGCATCGAATTTATGGCTCCGGACGAACTTCTTGAAGTTACACCAAAGAGTCTCCGTCTTCGCAAGCAGGTTCTCAGCAACACAGAACGTCTCCGTATTGCAAGTAAGAAAAAGGCAAATCAATAATATTATTAAAGCCATAGATGAAAATTCTATGGCTTTATTTTTAATTTATACGAACATTCTTCGCAAAAATCTGTCTATATAGGTAAAGAAACACGAAAGGGGGATAAATATGGAAGACGATAAAATCATCGAATTGTATTGGTCAAGAGACGAGCTTGCCATTTCTGAATGTAAGGCTAAATATGACAGCTCACTCATTCGTATTTCGTATAATATCCTGTCAAATCACGAAGACAGCGAAGAATGTGTCAGCGACACACATATCAAAGTGTGGAATGCCATTCCGCCTGACAGACCTTTTTCGCTTTTTGCTTACTTAGGCAGGATAACACGAAATATTTCTATCAATTTATGGCACAAAAAGAATGCACAGAAACGTAGAAGCGCAGGTGATATTTTGCTTTCGGAATTATCCGAATGTATTCCTCATACAGAAACAACGGAAAATACCGCTGAATCCAACGAATTAAGCAAGATAATCTCCGATTGGCTTTACACTTTGCCTGTTGATGATCGCATACTGTTTGTACGCAGATATTGGTATGGTGATTCTGTGGAATATCTTGCACAAAACCTCTCGCAGACGAGAAGCGCTGTTTCGGGCAGACTTTTCCGTATGCGTAAGAAACTGAGAACACTTCTTGAAAAGGAGGGCATTTCAATATGAAAGAGAAAAAGCTTTTTGATGCGATAACCGATATCGATGACAAGCTTATCGATGAGGCAAAGGTAATTCGCAAAAATAAACATAATTCTTTGTATAAACTTCTACCTGTTGCCGCTTGTCTTGTTTTGATTTTTGGATTTTTAATGTTTAACGGAAACGGAAATGAAAGTATTGAAGGAGCACTTATGGACGTAGTTTTCCCTAAAGCATTTGCTTTTGATGATTCAGATGCACGGCGTGAAATGCGTGAAAATAATCCTGTAGATGATTCATTCATTGATGCGGTCAATAATTTTTCCTATGAAACCGCTTCAAAACTGCTGACCGAAAACTATGGCAATATCAACTACTCCCCTGTATCAATGTATTATGCCCTAGCCCTTGCAGCAACAGGTGCTGAAGGCGAAACAAGAAATGAGTTGCTTGAGCTTCTCGGCACAGGTGATACGGCTACCTTATCAACACAGAGCCGCTATCTTTACAACCGGCTCTATCGCGACAATAAAATTATCAAATCCCACATCAACAATTCCCTTTGGCTTAACAACGCAGAAAATTTCAACGAAGGATTTGTAAACAATGCGGCAAGCAATTTCTATGCTCATGTTTTCAACGAAGATTTCACCAAAGCTGAAACTTCCGAAAGGATGTCCGAATGGGTTGCTTCAAATACAGGAAACACTATAACTCCTGATATTAAGATTTCTCCGCAGCAGATTATGAGTATTTTCAATACGATTTATTTCAGCACACAGTGGACAGACGAATTTGATAAGAACAAAACCGAAGAAGATGTTTTCTATCTTTATGACGGTGACACAGTAAATGTGGACTACCTCAATTCAAGATATGACTCATACAGATATGTTGTCGGTGATAATTATATCTCATCTTCCCTGTCTCTTAAAGATGGCGCAAGTATGTTCTTTGTACTGCCTGACGAAGGCGTTTCCCCTCGTGATCTGGTAAAAAGCGCAGATGATATCAATGCAATTATTAACAACGATAATGCATTTGCCGGCGAAGTTACATGGCAGATTCCAAAATTTGACTTTAATTCAAATATTGAAATCGCTGAAACCTTGAAACAGCTTGGTGTCACATCCGCATTCGATGAAAATGCTGATTTTTCCGGAATTACCGACGGCATTGCGTACATTGACGATATTCTGCAGGAAACTCATATTGCCATTGACGAAAAGGGAGTTACCGCTTCTGCTTTCACACAGATAGATTATGCTGGCGCAATGCGTCCTGATGGCAGGGCTGATATGATTCTCAACAGGCCATTTATCTTCGGTATCGAATATAATAAAACCTTACTGTTCATCGGCATCTGCGACAATCCAACTGAATAACAGAAAAGGCGTTCTCAAAATGAGAGCGCCTTTATTTTATGCCGATTTACACGACCAGAGATTTTTAATCTGGTCTTTTATTTTGTCATATTCCCATAACTTATTGGAACGCGATATGCTGTTAGGATCATTTATTATGATTTTGCCATCTGTATAGCCTGTCATAACGATATAGTGCCCTGTTGTTGTAAAGTCACCGGGACCAACTACGCATATTATCGGATTTCCCGCTTCAAGCTCATTTATAATCGTCTGTTCATTGAGCGGAAGCTCATCTATATCAAGACCAAGCTTTTTGCCGCCTTCCGAGATAAGAGTCCATGAGCTGCCCTTCCCCTTTTCGGCATATCCCTCTTTCTCGCTCATATCTGCGATATATCTTGGATTGTATTCCGTATTCCCAGTAAGATAAACAGAAACCATAGACAGGCAAGTCGGTCCACAGCCTGAAAGCCCCATTATCTCGCCGCTGTACTGCGTATATCCCCATCTTTCGTCCCATTGAAGCATAAGTGGAACAGTTTCTGTATTTACGTATTCTTCAATAGAAATATCGACCTTTTTATCCTTTTTCAATGGATAATTCAGCACAAATTCCTCTGTTTCAGGGTTTTTGTCGAGCATAGCAAGTATATTATCGGGCCAATCGCTGATTTTCATTTCATGTGTCTGAGCAAAATCCTTCACCCTTTCTACGGTTTCATCCGATATATCTTCACTTGTAATATGATTTATAGCTCCGATTATGACTGAAACGGCAATTACTGGTATCATTATAACTATTGCAAGTCTGTGCGGAATAAATCCCCCTATTTTTCTTCTCTTTCTCATAAAATGACTTCCTTTCTTTTTGAAGTCATTTTATCACACCATTCTTATTTTCAGCGAAAGGATTTCTTACGATATTCTTAAAAAAGAAAAAGCTGACAGGTTTCTGTCAGCTTTTAATTTTAGTTTTAATGATTACTTCTTGTCATCGCAAGGGCAATTGTCGCAGTCTGCTTCGCACTTGCATTCTTCACAGTCATCTTCGCATGTGCAATCACATTCTTCGCAGTCTTCGCAATCACAGCAATCACATTCGAGGTCAGAAAGATCAAACTCCAACTCTTCACCGCAAGCTGGGCACTTGATTTCGCCCTGTTCGAGGATGCCTTCATCAACGCTGATTTCTTCGCCGCATGTTGGGCAGATTACCTGATAGAATTCTTCTTCATCGAATTCCCAGTCTTCATCGTCATCTTCATAGTCGTCATCGTCATCATCTTCGTCTTCTTCATCAACGTATTCGCAGATTTCGTCGAGTGTATCGTCGATATCTTCGATAGCTTCGTCGATTTCGTCAATGATTTCATCGATTTCATCAAGAGATTCTTCGATAAGATCGAGTTCTTCGCCCATGATTTCTGTCTGATCTTCGAGATCTGCTACAGAAATGCAGAGTTCATCGAGAAGGTCAGCGATAGCAGCAAAAAGCTTGCCTTCGTTAGTTGTTGTATCAAGATTCATACCGTCCATAAGACCCTTGAGGTATGAAGCCTTTTCTGTGAGTGTCATCATTTTCAACTCTCCTTTCAAATGTGAGTTTCGTTAAGTGACAAGTAAAATAAATTACTTCTTGGAACGACCGAGGTATTCACCTGTACGTGTGTCGATCTGAATTCTTTCACCGATATCGATGAAGATTGGAACCTGGATAACAGCGCCTGTTTCAACTGTAGCTGGCTTTGTAACGTTGTTTGTTGTATCGCCCTTGAAGCCTGGTTCTGTATCTGTAACTTCGAGGTCAACAAAGTTTGGAGCTTCTACGAGGAATGCAGAGCCATTGTAGGACTTGATTGTAACTTCGTCGTTTTCTCTGATGTACTTAAGAGCTTCTTCAACCATATCGAAGCCGAGAGGAACCTGATCGTATGTTTCAGGATCCATGAAGTAGTAGAGCTCACCGTCTGTGTAGCTGTACTGCATCTTCTTTGTTTCGATGTGTGCCTTTGGGAACTTTTCATCTGGGTTGAAAGCTTCTTCACGGATAGCACCTGTGAGGATGTTCTTATACTTTGTTCTTACGAAAGCTGCACCCTTACCTGGCTTAACATGCTGGAAATCGATAACAACATGTGGCTGACCGTTAATTTCAAAAGTAAAGCCTTTTCTAAAATCACTTGCAAAAAGCATATATACTCTCCTTTATTTATATATTCATAATATACCGATACACTATTTTACACTATTTGTGAAAAAAAATCAAGTACTAATCGGCTTTTTCTGTATATTTTCAGTAACTTTTTTGCCTAATTATTTAATAATAAGGAGTTCCTTTGGCATATGTGTAAGATTTACTGTGCCTTCTTCTGTGAAGTAGAGCATATCTTCAATACGAACGCCAAACTTACCTTCGATATAGATACCTGGTTCGATTGTGAGGATATTGCCAGCTTCGAGAGGTGTTGTGTCGATCTTATTAGCTCTTGGACCTTCATGAACAGCAAGACCGATGCAGTGTCCGAGACCGTGCTGGAAGCATTCGCCGTAGCCTGCTTCTGTGATAATGTTACGAGCGAGAGCGTCGATTTCCTTACCTGGCATACCGAGTTTAGCGCCTTCAAGGCAAGCGAGCTGAGCCTTGAGAACTGTATTGTAAACGTGTTCCATTTCTTCCGTTACATATCCGAATGCAACTGTTCTTGTCATATCGGAGCAGTAACCACCGATCTTAGCGCCGAAGTCCATTGTGAGGAAGTCGCCTTCTTCGATCTTCTTATCTGTTGGAACGCCGTGTGGAAGAGATGAGTTCTTACCGGAAACAGCGATAACAGGGAATGCAAGACCTTCGGAACCGTGCTTGCTCATTTCGTATGTAAGGAGTGTTGCTACATCCTTTTCTGTCATACCAACCTTGAACTGCTTGAGAGCTTCTGTGAGAGCTGCTTCTGCAATAGCCTGAGCCTTCTTGATGCATTCAAGTTCATGAGCATCCTTATTGCGTCTTACGATTTCGATACCGTCATCAAATGCTACGAATTCAGCATCGATCTGAGCCTTGTAGTTTTCAAAGTCAAATACGCTCATTGTGCGGTTTTCAAAGCCGATACGCTTGATGCCCTGTTCCTTGACGATTTCAGCAAGATCTTCCATGAATGTCTTCTTGAGCTGAGTTACTGTGATGTCAGGATTTGCGCCCTTCTTTGCAGCTTCAATATATCTGAAGTCTACGATGAAGTATGCCTTGTCCATTGTGATGAGGACATTACCGGCGGAAGAACCGAAGCCTGTTACATATCTTCTGTTTTCACCGGATGTTACGAGGAGAGCGCAAAGCTCTTTTTCTTTCATCTTTGCTCTGATTTTTTCAAGTCTTGTCATAAGTCTATATCTCCTTTAAATATTTTCATATATTGATTTCATTATAACAGCATCTTCAGCCTGTGTGCCTGCACTTTCACAGATAAATGTCGGAGAATAATCTCTTTCCTTTATTATTTTTGCAACATGATCAAACACAGGACCGTATGTTTCATCTTCAAATGTGAGATGGCGTACTTCCCCGCCCTTACTGTATTCAATTTTGCTGAAATGGGAATGGAATCGCTTTGCTCTTTCAATGCCGATTGCATTTTCCATTTTATCAAACAAGTCAGCAAAAGCTTCGTAGCTGTTGAGCGAGCCGTGAGTGCGGGCATTGAGATGACCGAAATCTATGCAAGGCAGAAGTCTTTCATCGAGAGTGCATATTTCAAGCACCTCTTCAAGTGTACCGAGGACATTTATTTTCCCCATTGTTTCGATACACGGAATGATATGAGATAAGCCATTTTCGTCGAGAGCTTTTAAAAATGCCCTGACATTGATTTTTGTATTTTCCATGGCTTCCTCCCTGCTCATTTTGGAAAGACCGCCCATGTGGATAACTATACGCTGACCGCCCATAATATCAACGCATTTTGCGCTGTCGAGTATGTACCTGATATTCTTTTCAACTCTTTCAGGCTCTGCCGACGATAGATTGATAAAATACGGTGCGTGGAGCGAAATCTGTATTCCGTGAAGTCTGGCTTCATCGCCTATGGCTTTGGCTGTGACTTCACCGATATTCACACCTCGTCCACATTGATATTCGTATGCTGTAAGCCCCTTATTTTTGAGCCACAGCGGAGCATTTTTTGATGATTTGAATTCCTTTGAGAAACTGTCTGAGTTTCCCGCAGGACCGAAGAGAACTTTCATTTGATATTACCTTTTCCTTAGTATCAGTTATATTTTATCATACTTTTCATATATTTAACAAGGGGGAGGACCATAAATTTATGAATAATACTAAAGTTTTTTTATTTGCTTCGCTTAACGATTCGCAAAATGTATCCAAAATCACTCGGAACTGCACTTTTTTCAATTATTATATAGATAAAAACGGATTATTGAGGAAGCAGACAGCTAATTCCGGTAATATAAGCGGACTAATGTATCTGTCTGATTATGGCATTGATAATTACAAAGAGCTGGATATTCCACGCCTTTCCATGGATATTTTATCTGAGTGTCGTTCAAGGAGATATTCCGGTATATTTCTCGATTTTGAAAACAGACAGAGTATCGAGCTGCTTCGCAATATCAGTATGCTTGTTATACGAAATGGAATTACTGTTTTTATTCCCGTCGCCTTTGCGGGGTGTGTGCAGAATGCCAAGCTTGTTGTGCCTTCCGCAATAAGCGGAGGCAGTTTTGAGCAGATGCTTCGAGAATATAAGGAAAAGTATGGTGCTGACAATCTCTGCCTTGATATTATCCGCACCTGTCAGGATTTCACCATGCCTTCATATATGCCCGAGGGCAAAAATCTGTCAAATGAGGAATTTGATACTTTGATGAATGAATATTCACCAAGCTCATTCTTTTCCAAGGATTTATGCTCAAAATATTTTACATATCGCTGTGACGGAGAATATCATTTCGTTATATATGACGATGCTTCGACGGCTGTTTCCAAGTTCGAAATTGCCGATTCGCTGGGATTTTATGCGGCGTTTATTCTTTATTCGGATTTCGGCGATGATGTAAAATATATATTAAACAAATAGAGAAAAACCACGGCCAATCTGACCGTGGTTTATTTTATATATTTCTGATATAATCCATCATCTCTGCAATATTATCTGCGCAATATCTACCTTCGTCTATGCCATATTCTGTGGAAAAAATATGGATTTTTCCGCCTTGTCTGTCGTATGCAAAGCAATCCAGACAATCATCTGCATCCGCGAAAAAGATGTATCTTCCCTTTTCGATTTCACAGAATATCTCGTTTGCCGCAAGAATGCTGTCAATACACCAGAAATGAACATAGCTGTAATTTATGTCCATACCGAAGCCGTCCGATTCTTCATAAAGCTTTCTGAAATCAGCAGGAAACTCAAATTTCAGCCTATTTTCAGCATATTCTATTTTATCCGCCCCTTTATGGGCATACCATACTTTTTCTGCCATACTACTCAATAACGATAAGCTCGGACAATGCACGGGTATACGCAATATATTGCTCATTTTTAGTCATATCGCGTGGCACAGCATATACTTTATCAAACTCAAGACCTTTTGCGCTTTCGATGTCGATGAAAGACACCTTGTCTTTTTCTGTCTTTCCAACCACAACGGCGTCGTTTTTCTTATACATCGAAACAACGCGCTTCATATATGGTGATTTCAGATCCTTGCAGATAATTGCAACACGTTTACCTTCTGCATCAAGGCTGATATATGGTAATTCCTCAAAGTCTATATGCTCAACTTCAACACCGTTAATACCGACAGCCTGTGTTGTCATATCAAGCTTTTCGTTGCTGTAATCGGCAATCTGAATCGTATTGCGATAGTTGATAGGAAGTTCAAAATGAGAAAATCCGCGAATCATATCAAGCTTATTCCAGTCATCTGTGCCTCTGCCGATTTTTATAAGCTGATTTGTGTCGCCGTAGATATTGAAGATAACACCGCCGTTGACCTTGTTCATCAGTTTATATTCGCAAGGCGAAATATCCTGACCTTCGTCGACTGCAAGCAGGGCATCACTTGTTCTTATCTTGCCGTACATTAGATAGAAGAACAAAAGCTTTGCGTAAATATAGAAACGATAATGCTCGATGTTTTTCAGCTCGCTGATAGTTTTGTTCCATTCACCGACAGCCTGTGCAAAACTTTCAGCAAAAATCTCCTCTACATCAAAGGAAAGCAGACGGTCGCGTGAGCGGATAAGTGAATTAAATTCATCTTCCGAAATAGTTTTGCTCCTTATCTCCTCGATTTCCTTTTCAACATCACCTACGCCCTTTGTATGGTCGATGATTCTCTGCTTTGCAGCGGCAATATCATCGTTATAGGCTGTGATATTTCTGTATGAGCCTGCGATAGCATCGTGTGGAATGCCAAGCAGATGGAGATGCCATTCAAGATTTGGCGTTTTATAATTGATTCGCGAGGCATTCTTGATAGTGTTAGGCTCGCCTCTTTCGAGATTCTTTTCGACAATCGATTTTGCCTTACTTACAATAAGACGGTGCATCGTATCGCGCTCGCGCTCATATCGTGCAATATGGACATGGTCTCGGGATATTTTTTCAAGAAGGCTTGCTTTTCGTTCTTCACGCTGGGCAATCATTTCTCTTGCAGAGTTTTCACCGCTGAGAATTGCCGAGATAGTCTGGAGATAAACATCGATTTTCTTATAAGTATTGTCGTCGAAGACTATATTTTTATTGAAACCAAACTTTTCGTTAATCTTGTCGATCTTTGAATATGAAACTTCTTCTTCAAACTTATCCCAAACATCTTTGTATGCTTTATTCAGCGCTTCTTCAAACTCATCAGAGTATAAATAGGCAAGAAAATCCTGCGAAAGATCCTTTTCGCTGATGATTTTATCGGCATTTTTAAGGATCTTCGTTCTGACAAGTTTTTTCTCCTTATTTTTCTGATTCATCGGCATAACTTTGCGGGAAATGACATGCTCTTCGTACTCACTGAGGAGATAGCTGTAATATTTTTCTACTGTTATACGCTCAATTTTGCTAAGCTCAAGACGCTCCGAAAGAGCGTTGATATGCATATTGAACATTTCATTAGGAGTGATAATCTTAACTCGCTCCCAGTTAAGCTTTGGATTATTAAACTTAAGATAGGACAATCTGTGGAGCAAAACCATTGTCTTACCTGAGCCTGCACAGCCCTGAACAATAATATCATTTTCAAACGGAAGGCGGTTGATGTTATTCTGCTCTTCCTGCATGGAAACAATGATTGGGGTAAGCTCGCGCTGCTGACGTTTTTCATTGAGGATTTTAATAAGGAATGGCTCGGTTACGATGTCTGCACCCATTACGTCAGCGCCTGCCCCCTCTCTGCCTGCGCCATAAGCCAGACTCTGATACTCATTTTCGTAGGCAACGAGCTCTGCATCTTTTACAAACAAGGCGCGTCTAAGAAGCAATCTGTAATCGAAGTCGTTATGTGTAAACTCCAGCTCGTTTTTCATATAAAAGCGCTGACCGACAGGTGTACGCCAGTCATAGACGAGAAACTTATTGTCAAGGTAAATTGAACGCTCGCCGATATAGGCTATAAGTCCTTCATTTTCGTCACCCTTGACAGCAAAGTCCATTCTGCCTGTATAAGGTGAATTATATAAATTGGCAAACTCCGCTCTTTCTCTGCGGTTTTCGTTGGCATCAGCTATTCTCGTTACATCACCATAAAGCATCTCACCGAAAGCGTTTGTGGCATAAGTGGGATTTTTATCGAGGAATAAAATATGGTCCTCTATTTCTTCTTTGACTTTCGTAAGGTATTTTTCTTCTTCTTCAAAAACTTTGTCTTTCATATAAATCACCTCTTTTCAAATTATTCTTTATATTCCGTTGAGATTATGTTATAATATTCTTATCAGATTAAAGGAGGACAGCATGGAAGAACTTAAAACCAAAATCAAATACTATCTTCGAAAACTCACCGAGCGGCCGATAATCTGCTTCTGTGTAGCTATTGCCATTCTGTTGCTTCAATATATTTTGCTGGAAATCATTCCATTTCGATTTATCAGTACAGTAATTGCACTTTTGATGCAGTTTTCCACACTTGCTTTATGCAGCAAGGCTGTTGTTTTTGCCGCAGATGCCTGCTCATTAAGAACAATGATAGCACTTTTTATGATATTTTTCATTCTGGTTGTCGTTGTTCTCATTTCCTCGGCAGGGCTTGTAGTAATGCGCCTTCTGGGCGCCTGACATTTTAAATAAAGACACAACAATCAGGGCGGGGTTTTTCCGCCCTGATTTTTTATGTACACTTCTTATTTCATTGAAGCCTTGATTACTCTGAGAGCATTTTCGTGGTTGATCATATCGATTTCACGAGGTGTGAAGTGCTTGGAAAGAGCTTCTTCAAGCTTTGGCATACCTGCATAGTCAACCCATTCAAGTGTTGGAGCGATACCGTCAAAGTCAGAGCCCCATGCAACAGCTTCCATACCAGCCTTATCCTTGATATGGAGCATATGCTTTACAACATCGTCGATTGTGGAGAAGTTGCTGCCGTCACGAAGGAAGGAGCTGGAGAAGTTTACGCCGACAACAGAGCCTGTTTCGCCCACAAGCTTTAGCTGTTCATCCCAGAGATTTCTCTTGTGGGAAGCAAGATTTCTTGCGCAGGAATGGGATGCTACGAATGGCTTCTTGGAATACTTTGCCACATCATAGAAACCGCCTTCGTTGAGGTGGGATACATCGATGAGTATACCGAGTTCATTCATATAGCTGAGAGCTTCAATACCGAATTCCTTGAGGCCCTTCTTCATAATTGTATCATCATCGGAGTTTGGATAGCCGAAGCAGTTTTCAAAGTTCCATGTGAGAGTGATAAGACGGACACCCTTATCGTAGAACTCCTTGATTCTTTCCATCTTGCCCTGAACAGGGTCGCCTTCTTCGATTGTAAGGATGGAGGACATCTTGCCTTCAGCCTTATTCTTCATAATTTCATCATAGTTGCGTGCTGGAAGGATGAAATCCTTGTTCTTTTCCATTTCGGAAAGATAGACTTCATAAGCCTTATTGAAATATTTATAGGAGCTGTCTTCGCCATAGATTTCCTTCATCTTCATCATAGGAATGAAGATAGCAAAGAACTGAGCAAGGCAGCCGCCCTTCTGAAGCTTTGCAATATCAATATGACCATCGTTCTCACGAAGAGCAATCTTGCCGTCAGAAAGAGCCATGCGCATAATAGTGTCACAATGCATATCTACAATTTTCATAAATGTACCTCCACTTTATTGGATTTTTTTGTGTTTGCTATATTATAACATTAAATTTTGCAAATTAAAAGAAAAATTTGAAAAAAAGACTTGTTTATTTTGGAATTAAGTGATAGAATAAAAATGTCAATAAAATGGTATTTATGCGAAGCTGTATGTATGTTTCGCTTTTGTGCTATGTTTTGACATTTAAATTGATTACAATATATTTATTGGAGGAGATTATAATGCATAAGAAACTCTTTATCCCAGGTCCAATCGACTGCCGTCCAGAAGTTCTTGAGAAGCTTTCTCAGCCAATGATCGGCCACCGTACAAAGGAATGTACAGAAATCGGCCAGAGAATCATGGCTAACATGCAGAAGATCTGGAAGACTAAGAACGTTGTTGTTATTTCCACAACATCCGGTTCCGGTCTTATGGAATCTGCTATCAAGTGCTGCACAGCTAAGCGCGCAGCTTGCTTCTCTGTTGGTTCTTTCGGTGACAGATGGCACAAGATGGCTGTTACAAACGGCGTTGAAGCTGACATCTTCCGTTCCGAAGAAGGTAAGTGCACAACTCCAGAAATGGTTGAAGAAGCTCTTGCTACAGGTAAGTATGACCTTATCACAGTTACACATAACGAAACATCTTCCGGTGTTATGAACCCAGTTGGCGAAATCGCTAAGGTTGTTGCTAAGTACCCAGATGTAGTATTCTGCGTTGACTCCGTTTCTTCCGCAGGCGGTGCTGATATCCCAGTTGACGAATGGGGCATCGACATCTGCATCACATCCACACAGAAGTGCCTTGGTGTTCCTCCAGGACTCTCCCTCGCATCTGTTTCTGAAAAGGCTTACAACAGAGCTAAGACAGTTCCTAACCGTGGTCTCTACCTCGACATCGTTTCTATCTATGACATGATGGCTGAAAAGGCTCAGTATCCTTCCACACCAGCTCTCTCCCTTATGTACGCTCTTGACTGGCAGCTCGATCAGATCGTTAACGTTGAAGGTATCGAAAACCGTTACGCTCGTCACATCGAAATGGCTGAATACATCCGTGCATGGGCTAAGAAGCACTTCGGTCTCGTAGCTGATGAAGCTCACCTTTCCAACACACTTACAGTTATCAAGAAGCCAGAAAACGTAGACATTGCTGACCTCAACAAGAAGCTCGGTGAACTCGGTCTCGCTATCGCTCCTGGTTATGGCAAGCTTAAGGCATCTTCCTTCCGTATCTCCCACATGGGCGACTACACAATGGAAGACATGAAGCTCGTTACATCCTCTATCGAAAAGGTTCTCGGCTTGTAATTTGTATTTTTTCTATAAAGGCGTACGCTGTACGCCTTTATAGTTATATTTACTGAAAAAAATCTTCAGGGGTCTCCCCCGCTATTACTTTTTATATTCTAAAGGAGAATGTTATCATGATTAAGATTCTTGCTTCTGACGGTATGGAGAAGGCAGCTGTTGCTCTCCTTCGCGAAAAGGGCTATGAAGTAGAAGAACAGTTCTATGCACCAGAAGAACTCGGCGCAAAGCTCGCTGAAGTTGACGTATTGGTAGTTCGTTCCGCAACTAAGGTTCGCAAGCCAATCATCGACGAAGCTAAGAAGGCTGGCAAGCTTCAGCTCGTTATCCGCGGCGGTGTTGGCGTTGACAACATCGACGTAGCATACGCAGAAGAAAACGGCATCAAGGTTCGCAATACACCAAAGGCATCCAGCGACTCCGTTGCTGAACTCGCTCTCGGTCATATGTTCGCTCTCGCACGTTACATTGCAGCTGCAAATGTAACAATGAAGAACGGCGAATGGAACAAGAAGAAGTACGAAGGTATCGAACTCGCTGGCAAGACACTCGGTCTTATCGGTATGGGTCGTATCTCCCAGTCTATCGCTAGAAAGGCTACAGCTCTCGGCATGAACGTTATCTACACAGATATCTTCGAAATCAAGGGTCTCCCAGAATCCTACAAGAGCATGAGCCGTGACGAAGTTCTCGCAAACGCTGACTTCGTTTCTCTCCACATTCCAGCAGCTAAGGACGGCAAGCCAGTTATCGGCGCAGCTGAACTCGCTCTCATGAAGCCAACAGCTTACATCATCAACACAGCTCGCGGCGGTCTCGTTGACGAAGACGCTCTCGTAGAAGCTCTTGACAACAACAAGCTCGCAGGTGCTGCTCTCGACGTATTCGCAGAAGAACCAGCTAAGAATGAAAAGGTTCTCAAGCACTCCAAGATTTCCCTCACACCACATATCGGCGGCTCCACAAAGGAAGCTCAGGCTCGTATCGGTATGGAAATCGTTGACATCATCGAAGACCACTTCAAGAAGTAATTTTCTTCAATAAAATTAAATAATAGGGACGGATGATACCATCCGCCCCTATTACCAAAGTCAAATAATATAAAGGAGAAACTAACTAATATGGCAGTTGTAAGACCATTTAAGGCTATTCGTCCTACACCAGAACTTTCCGATAAGGTTGCTGCTCTTCCTTACGACGTAATGAACTCTGACGAAGCTCGCGAGATGGTTAAGGGCAATCCTTATTCCTTCCTCCACATCGACAAGGCTGAAATCGACCTCGATCCTTCTATCGACCATTACGATCAGCGTGTTTACGAAAAGGCAGCTACAACACTTACAGAAATGATCAAGAACGGCACATTCATCCAGGATGAAAAGGCTTGCTACTATGTTTACAAGCAGGTTATGGACGGCCGTGCACAGATCGGTATCGTTGGTTGTGCATCTATCGACGACTATATCAACAACATCATCAAGAAGCACGAACTTACACGTGCTGACAAGGAAACAGACCGTGTAAACCACGTTGACTTCCTCGACGCTAACACAGGTCCTATCTTCCTCACATACAAGGCTCGCAAGGGCATCAACGAAATCGTTAACAAGACAATGGAAAATGCTCCTGTTTATGACTTCGTAACAGAAGACGGCATCGGCAACACAGTATGGGTTATTTCCGATGACGCAGACGTAGCAGCTATTTCTCAGGAATTTGCTGATACACAGTACCTCTACATCGCTGACGGTCACCACAGAAGTGCTTCCGCAGTTCGTGTTGGCAGAAAGCGCCGTGTTCAGAACCCAGAATACACAGGTAACGAAGAATTCAACTTCTTCCTCTCCGTATTCTTCCCAGATGAACAGCTTTACATCATGGACTACAACCGTGTAGTTGTTGACCTCAACGGTCTCACAGACGAAGAATACTTTGCTGCTGTTGAAAACAAGTTCACAGTTGAAGAATATAAGGGTGAAGGCCAGTACCGCCCAACAGAAAAGCATACATTCGGTATGTTCATCAACAACAAGTGGTACATCCTCACAGCTAAGGAAGGCACATACGATGCTAACGATCCAGTTGAACGCCTCGATGTTTCCATCCTCCAGAAGAACCTCCTCAACCCAATCCTCGGCATCGGCGATCCACGTACAGACAACCGCATCGACTTCGTTGGCGGTATCCGCGGTCTCGCAGAACTTGAACGCCGTGTAAATGAAGGCATGAAGGTTGCTTTCTCCATGTTCCCAACAACAATCGATGATCTTATCGACATCGCTGATGCAGGCAAGATTATGCCTCCAAAGTCCACATGGTTTGAGCCAAAGCTTCTCTCCGGCCTCTTCATCCACAAGCTTGAGTAATCAATTACAATAATAAAAGCCACTCAAATGAGTGGCTTTTTTATTTTGTTTAGAACCAGTATACGCTATCTGTAGCATCAGGGTCATAGTTAATTTCCATAAGGCCACCTCTTTCCATTGTTTCAAAATATGTAAGAGCTTTAAGCGACATTTCATGCCCTACAATGATGATGGTATCAAGATAGGAATATTTATCGAGCACAGCTCTCATTCTCCTGCGCATAGGCTCAACTTCCTCCCATGTGCAATCTTTCCCAACTGGGTGAACTCCCTTATATTCCTTGAATTCTTTCGCTGCATCTGGAGTTTTCTTCAATGTATTGCTCATATCGGCAATCCATTCGTGAAGTCCCACTTCAACAGCAACATCAATTCCCGTATTCTTTGAAATGATCTGTGCAGTTTGGAGCGCTCTTGTATACGGAGAAGAAACGATTATTTTTGCATTTTTAAGACGCTCATCATGGGAAGTTTCTTCAGCTTTTTCAACGCCTTCTTTTGCAAGAGGAGCAAAATTCTTGCCAAATCCCCAGAATCCATATTTATCTGCCTGTGTATAGTCAGGCTCCGCATGTCTTACGATATATACTTTCATAAGCTTCTCCCTATCTTGCATCCTTTGAGAAAATCAGAAGTCCTCTGCCCTTGCCTATTGTTACATGAGCAATTTTTTCTGTGATTTCATTGCTTATTCCAAGGCTTTTATAACGATACATTTCTGCATTTTGAAGAGGATACTTCACGCCTTCAAGTGTGACACCCTCAAGCTTTTCATCAACCGGCACAATGCTCATATACTTAAAGCCGTCAGGCATTGTATAATCTCCGCTTTCAAGCTTTGTCATAATATTGCACCTGTCACAGGCAAATATCTTCGCAGACATCCACTCAGGATTAAGAAGACCAAGCAGGTTGGACATCATGTGGTCTGCCCTGCCGCCCATAACACCTGTCAGATAAATCTCATCTGCGCCAAGCTCTACAGCTTTGTAAATACATGACTCTGTATCCGTCCAGTCTTTTTCACATGGGTGACGAATCACATCACAGTTTTCCGCCGAAAGTGCTGAGTCAAAATCCCCGATATGTAAATCGACACGGATTCCCAGCTTATCAGCCTTTTCTATGCCTCCGTCAGCACAGATAACATATAATTCGGCATTTTCATCATATATTTTCTTGATATAATCAATATCATCTTCAGGAGATGATGCGATTATAAGGACTTTCATTATTCCCACTCCTTAAGTGCGGCGAGTTCTTCATAAAGCTTGAGATAGCTTTCGTGTCTTGATGCACTGATAATGCCATCTTCGATAGCCTGCTTGACAGCACAATCAGGCTCTTTTCTATGTGTACAACCATTGAATCTACATTTGTCCCAATATGGCTCCATCTCTGGAAAAAGATGCATAAGATAGTCCTTTTCGATTTTATGCATTCTCGTAAGGTCAAATGAAGAAAAACCAGGTGTATCAGCTACAAACCGGCCTTCATCGAGAACAAAAAGCTCTGTTGTGCGTGTAGTGTTCTTACCACGGCTGATTTTTTCGCTGATAGACCCCACTTCAAGCTCAATATCGCTGAAAACTGCATTGAGAATACTCGATTTACCCACACCGGAATTGCCTGTGAAAACAGAAACCGAATTCTTTGTCAGCTCTCTTATCTCATCGCAGCCCTCTTTTGTAACAGCACTGCACGAAATAGTCTTGAAACCACAGTTTTCATAGATTTTACGCATTTCATCACTGTTATGTATATCATTTTTAGTAAAGACGAATATCGGCTCCACATTTTGATAAAGTGCTATAACAGATATCTTATCGAGCAGATATGCATCTGTGACTGGCGGCGCCTGTGTTGCCGCAATAAAAATTCTGTCAATATTTGCTATCGGAGGTCTGATAAAATAATTCTTGCGAGGCAATATTTCAAGAATATAGCCTTCATTATTTTCATTGATCTCAAGCGTCACCATATCTCCGGCAACAGGAGAAAACTCCTTTTTACGGAGTCTTCCGCCCGCCTTGCTTTCTATCACTTCGCCATCAGTAAGCACATAATAGAAACCGCCGATACCTTTTAAAATTCTTCCTTCTGTACGTTTCGTCATTAGAACATCATATCCTCATTCAATACTGTATCACCGCTTACGACTACTTTGACTCTGTTATAGCCTTCATACGCTACCAGCGGAACTTCTACTGTGCCCTCTACTGAGCTGTGCATTGAATCATACTGAAGTTCACCGTTTACATATACACTAAGCAAGAAATCGTTTCCATAGTTCGAAACAGGAAGTGTGATTATTTTCGCCACCTTTTTAGGTGTTACATTTCTGCTGATCTGGAGATCAACCACTGTTTCCTCCAGAACCTTTGACTTTGCAGGGATGGACTGGAAAATTACTACGCCGTCCTGCTCCTTGCTGTCAACTCTTTTAATTTCACCGATGCCGAGATTGAGCTTTTTCAGCTCTGCCACAGCATCTTCCTGGCTGTAATTTTTAAGGTCAGGCATTGTAACTTCTTTAAGTTCCTTGCCCTTGCTGATAAGAAGAACAACTGTCAGATCATCTTCAATGCTTGTACCAACACCAGGAGTTGTTGAAATTACGCAATTTTTTTCAACTTCTTCGTTGAATTCCCATTCTTCTCTGTACTCTACGCCAAGCTTACCGATGTCTATTTCAACCTGACGGTATTCTTTCCCAGTGTAGTCAGGAAGCGTTGAGTTTTTGGTGCCACGGCTTATAATAACAGTTATGACCTCATTGTCGTCAACTGTTCTGCCCGCCTTTGGTGTCTGATCGATAATACAGCCGGCCGGCACAGTATCGTGATACATACTTTCGCCTTCAACTATATTAAACTTATCATATTCTTCAAGTTCGATGATCTTATTGTATTCTTCACCGATAAGATCTGGCGCCTTAAGTGTACTGTCACCATCCATAGCAAACGGATTGAGTACATTGACAACAAAATAAAATGCACCGTATATGAAAAGTAAAATAGCTGCAATATTGAATAGAACTCCGCCATATCTGGAGAAGAAGCCTTCTTTTTCGTCATTTTCTTCAACTTCTTCAGGCTCGTCTTCTTCGATTATCTTAACAGGTCCCTGCTTTTCTTTTTCGATCTTTTTCGTCTTGGTCTTCATCTTTTCGATATCGGACTGATAATTCAGTTTCTGTGTTGCACCTTCACCTGCAACAACAGCGATATCTTCTGCGATTTCCTGATCAACTTCAATCTTGACATGTGGATTATTTCTGATTTTATCAAGGTCAGCAATAAGCTCATCCGCATTCATATAACGAGCTGAAAGCTTTGGATTCATGGCCTTCATCGTTACGGTTTCAATAGCTTCAGGAATGTCCTTTATATAATCTCTTGGATTAAGCGGAACAGAATTAATATGCTGGATAGCAACATCAACAGGATTAGTGCCTTCAAATGGCAATCTGCCCGTCAGCATTTCGTACATCACTACACCAAGCGAATAAATATCCGCACGATTATCAATGCGACTGCCCTTCGCCTGCTCAGGTGAAATATAGTGAACAGAGCCGATAGCCTCACCCTTATTGTATGTCTGCTGCTTGGAAACCTGATGGGCAATACCAAAGTCAGCCACTTTTGCTGTACCGTCACGCAAAACCATAATATTCTGCGGCTTGATATCTCTATGTATAATACCTCTGTTATGAGCGTGCTGAAGAGCTTTTGCAATCTGAAGTGCAAAATAAACTGTTTCCTGCCATGACAGATGGCCTTTTTTCTGCAGATATTCTTTAAGTGTGATGCCGTCAATAAGCTCCATGACGATATATTCCATATCCTCAGCCTTGGATACGTCATAAACGGCAACTATATTAGGATGAGAAAGCATAGCAACCGACAGAGATTCATCCTGGAATCGGTTCTTGAACTCATCATCCCTTGAAAATTCATCCTTGAGAACTTTAACTGCCACCATTCGGTTGAGTCTGTGGCACTTTGCTCTATATACAACAGACATACCGCCCTGACCTACAACGTCGAGGATCTCATATCTGTTATCAAGAATTTTTCCTATCAAATTATCCATAAAACCTCCTAAAACGCTGCAACCACGATCGTGATATTATCATGACCGCCTCGTTTATTGGCGATATCTCTCAATGCTTCACATGCTTCTTTTTCAGTTATACTGTTTACAACCTCATAGCATATTTCGATGTCACTTACTTCATTTGTAAGACCATCTGAACAGAGGATAAGATACATATCCTCCTTTATATCCACATTGAAATAATCGATCTCAACATCTTCATCGACGCCGAGAGCTCTTGTTATGATATTCTTTTTAGGATGCATCACTGCTTCCTCAG
>JAFSBG010000038.1 GCA_017441945.1 Clostridia bacterium | reverse complement strand
TTCGATTCACAGAAGAATACTACGATATCCTCGGCATCCCAATGCCTGAATAAACAGCTTTAAACTTTTAGCCTCCCCTGTGCAAGGGGAGGTGGCACACGAAGTGTGACGGAGGGGTTGTAAGAATAAAGCGAATATCATTCCAAAGGAGGTGCAGTATGAAGCAGATAAAGTGGTGGGAAATATTTCTTGTTGTCGCTGTGGTGATTTTTGTCGCAGTAAGTATTAACAGCGAAGAAGAAGTTACCCAAAATCCCAACATCCCAAAAATAATCGAGCCTGAGGATATGTACGAAGGTTATCCTTTCTTGAACAAGGATGGAAATTATGCAAAGCTGGATGAAAAATCCACACTTACAATGAAAACTGAAATTACAGATGAACTTGTGATAAGAGGATATTATTCACTGTTTCCTCTCTATGCCTCCTTTGCTTATGCTGCATACCCTGAGGATACTTATGGGGATTACGGAACGTGCAACGGCAAGGTTTATGCCCTTGCTTCAGGAGATAGCGGAACACACGAATCACCCGATATAGCCTTTGCGTTGGGAGTTGACGGCAAGGGGATTTCAAGTGCCCATGAGCGTGAAAATATGACTCTTGTGGCAAAGGAAGCTCTTGTTTTCCATACAAGCGCTGAAAATGAAATGGGTAATATAACCACAGAGCAGATAAAGCAGATATATAACGGAGATGTGGTTAAATGGGAAGAACTGGGAATTGACGGCGAGTATATAATCGCCTATCAGAGAGACGGCAATACGCAGACAATGCTCAATCAATTTATCGACGGCATAAGCTTTACTTCGCCGCCGCGAGAAGAATACGATTTTCACGGCAGAGAAAGGATTAAAATTGCCGACTACCGCAATCATAAAGGGGCTATTGGATATTCATACAGATATATGACACATGATCTGGTGAACAAAGGAAAAATGAAGCTGCTTTCTGTCGACGGCATTGCGCCGACAGAGGAAAATATCAGAAGCGGAAAATATCCTTTTACAGTTGAAGTCTATGCAGCCACCCGTGATGCAAAAAAGTACAAAGCAGAAGTTTACGAAGCAATAGCGGAATTCATCGAATGGATGCAGGGCGAGCAGGCTCAGCAGCTTGTTACAAAAACAGGATATGTAAGCTTATATTAAACCAAAAGCCACCCGGATGGGTGGCTTAAATTATTTCAGTAATTCCGCAATTTTTTCAATATCAGGCACATCGCCTGCCGCCTTGCCGTAGTGAGCAAAGGTCACATTCATTTCATTGTCGACGACAAACAGCGCAGGAAGCTGCAGCTCCTCGCCCTCGTATTCGCCGTGTTTCATGCCCTTGAAAGTGGCTTTCGCCACCTTGCCGACAGTTGAAAAATCCATCATTTTCACCATCGACGAAGCCTTGCCGATTTCAAATATCCTGTAAAGCTCCATGGCAGGGTCGCAGATTATATCGAAAGGCAGGTCGTTCTTATTGAGAGTATTTGCCAGTTTTTCCCTGTCGGACTGGAAAACCACAAGCATCTGCCCGTCAACATTTTCTATCATATAATAATTTTCCCTGAAACTGTGAATGTCATACTGGCAGATAGGGCAGCCGTAATATCTGAGAAAAACGATGGCTGTTTTTTTACATTTCTTTACAGTTTCAGCTATATTGATGCCGCTTTTATACGGCGTATTGTATGTAAAGTCTGGAAGCTTTACTCCTGCGGTGATTTTTGCCATAACAGCACCTCCATATCAATCTGGAATGTAGGGGACGGCATTTATGACGTCCCGTAAAGAAAAGAATACCAAAAGAGCCTCTCAACGCGAGAGGCTCTTTTATATATGCATAAATTATGCATTGAAAATCTTGTTGAGACGGTCCATTGCTTCCTTTACTCTGGAAAGTGGGAGAGCAAAGTTGAGACGGATGCCGTATGGGAGACCGAATGCACGGCCGTCCTGCCAGAGAACGCCAGCCTTGATGCCAGCTTCCTGAAGCTGAGCAATAGTCATATTGTGTTCCTTACACCATTCTTCACAGTCGATGAAGAGCATGTATGTGCCCTGTGGCATTGTAACTTCAACACCCTTGAAGTTAGCCTTGATGTAATCGTAGCCGTAGCGTACATTTTCTGTGAGAACCTGGCAGAGCTCGTCAACCCACTGATGTCCTTCAGGCTTGTAAGCGCCGATGAGAGCGTGCATGGAGAGAACGTTCATGGAGTTGTAGTGGGAGAGGGAAGATTCCTTAGCGATTCTGTCGCGGAGCCACTTGTTGTAAATGATGTGGTAAGCGCCGATAAGACCAGCAAGGTTGAATGTCTTGGAAGGAGCATACATAGCTACTGTACGCTGTCTTGCATCTTCGGAAACAGACTGAGTTGGGATGTGCTTGTGGCCATCGAGAAGAATGTCAGACCAGATTTCGTCGGAAACAACGAATACATCGTGCTTCTTCATGAGTTCCATGAACTTTTCGATTTCCCAGCGTTCCCATACACGGCCGCATGGGTTATATGGAGAACAGAAGATAGCAGCGTGGATGTTATTCTTAACGATCTTAGCTTCCATATCTTCAAAGTCCATACGCCAGATGCCGTTTTCATCCTTTACCAGTGGGGAATGAACCATGTGGTAGCCGTTGTTGTTAAGGCTGCCTGTGAAGCCGACATAAGTTGGAGCGTGAACGAGAACGTTGTCGCCCTTGGAGCAGATAACTGCGAGAGCGGAGAGAACGCCGCCGAGAACGCCGTTTTCATAGCCGATGTGTTCCGGCTTGAGGCCTGTAACACCGTTGCGCTTTTCATGCCATTCAATGATGGAGTTAAAATATTCAGCTCTTGGCTTGAAGTAGCCGTATGTAGGATGATTTACACGGTCAATGATAGCTTCAGGAATAGTTGGGCAAGCAGGGAAGTTCATGTCAGCAACCCACATTGGGATAGCGTCAACATCCTTTGGCACTTCGATGCCGCCAAATGCGAAAGAAGCCATATCAGGGTAGTTAGCTACGTCAACAGCGATAGCGTCCTTACCGCGACGGTCGATAATGGAAGTAAAATCGAATTTCATATTTACAAATTCCTTTCTGAATTATATTAACATAATAAAATGCCACTATAAACATTATAACACTATAATGGTAATAATTTCAATTACCAAATTGAAAGGCGATATTTTGTGAATTGTAAACATATTATATTTGATAGAATACGCACAAGTCATCAGTAAGTTATCAGGTTATAGCGATGTATGTCATGTCGCAACATATTCTGGC
>JAFSBG010000037.1 GCA_017441945.1 Clostridia bacterium | reverse complement strand
TGTTATTTACAGCGACTGTGACAGCACGGCATACGACCTGGCTGCCTTCCCCTGTGCCGCCTACAAATACAGCGTAGTTGACATCTCCGCCGTAACCTTCGATAAGGCTGTATGTATACTCCTTGGAGGAGCCGGACTTTTCACCGCTGATGAAAAATGTCAGCGATTCTGTCAGCATACTGCCCTTTTTGTTTTCATCTGTGCAGGCGATGATGCAGCCGTACTGGTCGACAACACCGATGTCCTCACTGGACACGCCCTTCATATCTGCGATTATACCGTTAAAAAACTTGGAAGTCATATATTCCACATCCTCTATTTCTGATTTGTATAAATTGAATAAAAAATAAAATAGTCCTATGTTTATTTTAACCTATTTTATTTTAATTTTCAACAGTTTTTTTCGAAAATTTACAAATAGTTATTTCAGGCACTGCGTTAAAACGCACAGTCATTATCGACGTGCCCACCCCGCGGCTGACATAGATTTTGCCGCCGTCCGGATTATCGTACATTCCGCCGTAATATTCCAGCGTGCCCTTCGGAGTCCAGAAAGGCTTTATGAATGGCAGACGCACCTGTCCGCCGTGTGTATGTCCTGCCGCAAAGAAATCCGAATTGCTTATCGTCTCAACGCTTGCAGGGACATGAGCCATGGCAAAGCCGTATGAATTTCCGTCAAATTTGAAGCCTTCGCCCTTTTCGCCGAAAATATAGTCGTCAGCGCCATAGAAGGTGATGCCAAAGTCTGTCGGAAAATCCTTATTCTTTAATATTGTAAAGCCGGACTCCTCCATAATCTCCTTATACGCCCACTGAGCCTTTCCGCCGTAGTCGTGGTTGCCGTAAACGCACAACTTTATATCAGCGTTGAGACTGCGGAAAATATCCTTAATTTTCTCCTCATCCCCCTGCCACAATTCATAATTGTCGTAAAGGTCGCCGAGAAAAAGCACCGCCTCAGGATTATGCTCGTTGACTTTCTTCACAGCTTTCTCAAGCTGAGCTTCATCGAAATCCTCTTTGAGATGTATGTCCGTAAGAATCGCTACCTTTGTGCCTTCATCCACATAAGGACTCACAAGCTCAAGCTCCTCTGTCACCAGACGATACGGTTCGATTTTGAGTGCGTAGCCTGCCAGCATTCCCGCAAGGACTATCAAAGCGAGAAAAAACTTAAATATTCTCAACTTTACCCTCCTGCACCTCTATACAAAGGGCAAAAAGCTCTTCAATTCGCTCCTGCTTACCTTCAAAATAAAGTGCGCCAAACAGAGTTTCAAGACCTGTCGCCGCAAGATATTCGGAAATATCGGCATTTTTGGACATTGTCTTAGGCTTGGAGTTGCGTCCGCGCATATAATACGCCTTTTCCTCCTCGGTCAGCTTATCCATAATGCCGTGTATCATTTTGCACTGAGCTCGCGCTGACACAAGATGGACCGTCTTCTGATGAGCGGTTTTCGCAAGGAAGATGCCCTGGTTTGCCACATAGCTTCGCGCCATGAGTTCAAAGACACAGTCACCCATATGTGCAAGGGTGAGCACAGGCATCTGAACCATCTTTTCCTTTTTTATCGGTTGAAATAAAAGTCCCATAATTCCTCTTTCAAAATAAAGTAACAAAAATTATATCATATTTTTGTGCAATTTGCAACATATATTATTTAATCTGATAAAGAAATATTTGTAAATAAAGAATTTTTTGTTCAAGTTGACATGGCTTTACATTTATATATTACGCGCGTACATTTAATATTATATATATGGCTTCGCTTTTCACAAGCGATACCGTCAGTGTACCATATTCGGGATGTGCCCTTTACAATCTCTTATTTTTAGAAACAAATATTAAAATATTGTTAATTTTAGTATTTTATGCGTATTGCATAGAATATTAAATGCAACTTGCATAACTTAACTTTTATTTTTTATGCGTGTTGCATAGAATAAAAAATCATTTTTTGTCAATATTTCTAAAGTTAAATTTTTTAGTTTTTTGTTTTAACAATTTGTAAATTCACATATTAAGCCAATGTTAAGCTATTGACTTTTGATTTTTCAGGTCTATAATAAAACACACAACCGAACAGGGTTGAAAAAAATAAAGAAAAGGAAAGAGAAAAAACAATGAAAAGATTTTTAGCTCTCACACTCTCTCTCGTGATGATGCTCTCCATGTTCGTTGGCTGTTCTTCTGAAGAAGAAACAACAACTGCTGCTCCAACAGAAGCAGGCGGCACAACAGCTGACAACACAACAGTTGCAACATCCGGTGAAGAAAATGTTCGCACAGACTTTATTTATGGTGTTATGAACGACATCGTCGGCTTCGACCCACCAGACTGTAATGACTCCTACTCCAGCGAACTTTTCTCCTATGTTTACGACAGACTCTTCCAGTTTGACGAAAACGGTGAAATTCAGCCAATGCTCGTAGAATCCTACGAACAGCCATCTGACACAGAATTCGTTTTCAAGCTTCACGAAGGTGTCAAGTACCACAACGGCGACGAACTCAAGGCTGCTGACGTTGTATGGTCCCTCAACCGTGCAATGCAGAATCCTAAGTCTGTAGCTAACTTCGAAACAGTTGTTTCCATTGAAGAAGTTTCCGATTACGAATTCAAGATCGTAACAGACAAGCCATTCGTTCCACTTCTCCTCAACCTCGCTCACACTCAGACATCCATTCTCCACAGAGCAACAGTTGAAGCTATCGAAGCAGGTGACGGCGTATTCAACGAAACAAACATGATGGGTACTGGCCCAATGATGATCGAGTACTACAAGCCAAACTCCGAACTCAAGCTCGTTCGCAACGACAACTACTGGCAGGGCGCTTGCCGTACTACATCCATCACACGTAAGGTTATCCCAGAAGCTTCTTCCCTCACAATCGCTCTCGAAGCTGGCGAAATCGACTACATTAACGAACTCAACTCCATCGATATCGCTCGTGTAATGGAAAACCCAGACCTCAAGACAGTTGAAATGGCATCCGCTAACATCGCTTACATGGGTCTCAACACAACAAAGAAGCCATTCGACGATGTACGCGTTCGTCAGGCTCTTCAGTATGCATCCAACAAGGAATCCATCGTTGAAGTTCTTTACGAAGGCTACGGCGTTCCATGTAACTCCGTATTCCCAACAGTTGGCGTAGCATATAACGATGAACTCGACTCTTATGCTTACGACATCGAAAAGGCTAAGGCTCTCCTCGCAGAAGCTGGCTAT
>JAFSBG010000036.1 GCA_017441945.1 Clostridia bacterium | reverse complement strand
TCCCTTTAGGCAAGGGAGGCTGCTGGGCTTGATTTGTAGGGATGGCGCTTGCTACATACCGCATTAAATAGACGCCTACGGCTACACCCCTCCACCGTTGTTCCAACGGTCCCCCTCCCGATAAACGGGGTCCCCGCAAAACCTGTTTTGTGGGGTGAATAGCAAGGGGAGGCTAAAGAGGCTTTTGCAGAGACTGAATACCACAAACAAAAAAGACGGCCATTTCTGACCGTCCTTTTCAATGACTTTCTTACTTGATGATTTCTGTTACTGTATAGTCAGCATCTCTTACTGCCTGAGCGAGCTTTTCAGCCATATCGCTTGGTGCGTTCATTGTAGCCTGCTTTTCTTCAAGGCTTACAACAACATCAACTGCGCCTGCGCCTTCGAGAGCGTTCTTAACGTGCTTTACGCAGTGCTGGCACATCATGCCTTCGATTTTGAGAGTGATCATAGTGGTGTTCTCCTTTTCTTCTGTATTGATAATATTATTGATAACGATTTTTTCTTCCTTGCATACTGCAATATCGCGCTGTGTCTGGGCTGAGCCGTCTGCCTTGTTAGGCATGAACTTTCTCAGGCGGAGGGCATTTGTGACGACAAATACCGAGCTCATGCTCATTGCCGCTGCGCCGAACATCGGAGTGAGTCTGAGACCCAGCCCAGAGAATACGCCTGCCGCAAGAGGAATGCCGAGGCAGTTATAGAAGAATGCCCAGAAAAGATTCTGCTTGATATTTTTGATAACAGCCTTACTGAGACGGATTGCCGATACTACGTCAAGAAGGTCGTTCTTCATAAGGATTACGTCTGCCGACTGTGCCGCAACGTCTGTGCCCGAGCCGATAGCAATACCAACATCGGAGCGGACAAGGGCAGGAGCATCGTTGACACCGTCACCCACCATAGCGACAGTTTTGCCGCCCTGCTGAACTTCGGAAACAACTCTTTCCTTGTCCTGTGGAAGTACGTCTGCGATAATACGGTCGAGATTAAGCTCTCTGCCAATGCCGTTGGCTGTGCGTGTATTGTCGCCTGTAAGCATTACAGTTTCGATGCCGAGCTTCTTGAGCTCGTCGATAGCCGCCTTACTCGTGCTCTTTACAACGTCTGCAACGGCGATTATGCCGTAGATATTCTTGTTCTTTGCGAAAACGAGAGGGGTCTTGCCCTGGTCGGCAAGCTTTTCAAGGCGGTCATTTACTTCGCTTAAATCAACGCCTGCTTCATTCATAAGGCGGGCATTGCCTGCAAGGAAGGTGTCGCCGCCGATTTTAGCTCTGATGCCCTTACCTGAGATAGCTTCAAAGCCTGTAGCTTCCTTAAATGCAACGCCGTCTTCCCTTGCCTTTTCAATGATAGCTTCGGCAAGCGGATGCTCACTCATGCTTTCAAGACCAGCCGCAACAGAGAGGAACTCCTTGGTGTCGACAGTTGAGAGAATGTCTGTCACCTTTGGCTTGCCTTCTGTTATTGTGCCCGTCTTGTCTAAAATAACTGTCTTTACGCTGTGGAGAGTTTCAAGTGCTTCGCCAGACTTGATGAGAATACCGTTTTCGGCGCCCTTGCCTGTACCAACCATAATGGCAACAGGTGTTGCGAGACCGAGTGCGCACGGACAGGAGATAACTAAAACTGTGATAGCCGAGGAGAGAGCAAACTCAAAGTCCTTGCCGAGAGCCAGCCATACAAGGGCTGTCACGAGGGCAATGCCGATAACTGTCGGCACGAAAATGCCTGCAATTTTGTCGGCAAGCTTTGCGATAGGAGCCTTTGTGGCGCTTGCTTCTTCAACAAGCTTGATAATCTGGGAGAATGTTGTGTTTTCGCCGACTTTAGTGGCGCGCATCTTGATATAGCCAGATTTATTGATAGTTGCGCCGATGACTGTCATGCCAACTTCCTTGTGGACAGGAATGCTTTCGCCTGTAATAGCCGATTCGTCGACACTTGTTTCGCCTTCGAGCACAACGCCATCGACAGGAATACTGCTGCCCGGCTTGATGATTACGATGTCATTTAGGATAACTTCCTCGGCAGGGATTTCGATTTCCTCGCCGTTACGCTCGACTATAGCTGTCTTTGGAGCCATATCGAGAAGCTTTTCAAGGGCTTCACTTGTCTTGCCCTTGGATTTTGCCTCTAAGAACTTGCCGAATGTGATGAGGGCAAGAATCATAGCCGCCGACTCAAAATAAAGGTCCATGTGGTATTTTTTAACCAGCTCTATATCCCCTGCGCCCAGACCGTAACTCATTCTGTAAATGGCGAAGATGCCGTAAACGAGAGAAGCTGCCGAGCCGATAGCGATGAGAGAGTCCATATTAGGCGCTCTGTGCCAGAGGTTTTTGAAGCCGTTTGTGAAATACTTGATATTGATGCCGATTACCGGAAGGCAGAGCAAAAGCTGTGTGAATGCAAAGGAAACTGCGTTTTCGTGCCCTGCAAGGAATGATGGGAGCGGAAGCCCTATCATATGCCCCATGGAGACATACATAAGCGGAATGAGGAATGCAAAAGACACCGCAAGGCGAAGTTTGAAGTCTTTCATCTGCTCCTCTGCAGGATTTACTTTAGGGGCATTTACTGTTGATTTTTTAGCGGAAGAGCCGCTGACTTCGGCGAGAGAAGCGCCATAGCCTGCATTTTCCACAGTTTTAATAATGTCCTGTGGGCCGATTTTGCTTTCGTCATACTCGACGACCATGGAATTTGTCAGAAGATTTACTGTGACAGCATTGACCTCTGCCATTTTACCGACAGACTTTTCAACTCGACTGGAGCAAGCCGAGCAGGTCATGCCTGTGACATTATATTTTTCTTTCATATTTTCACCTCTATTTCATCAGCTTGCCGAGCATACCGACAAGCTCATCAATTTTCTTATCCATTTCTTCTTCGGTGTCGGCGTTTTTGACGCACGATTTGAGATGCGCCGCAAGGACTTCCTTATTCGCCGTGTTGATTACCGCCGAAACAGCCATAAGCTGATGGGAAATATCGACACAATAGCGGTCTTCCTCCGCCATTTTGATAATTCCATCTATCTGACCGCGGGCTGTTTTGAGAAGTCTTAAAATCTTTTTCTTATCTGCCTGCATTTATTCACCTCGTTTGTTTGTATAGGGTAACACCCCAGGGGGGTGTGGTCTTATTGGTTTTATTATATGATATAAAAGGGGATTTGTCAAGAGGGGGCGAAGCCGTCATATAATAATTGCTTAGTCGATTAAAACGGGCGGGCATGGAAACCCGCCCCTACGCAACCATTCTGTCGTGGTCATTCTCGTAGAGGAGGGTCTCCGCGCCCTCCCGCGTTATTTGATACACACGCAAAAAGACGGAGGCTATTCTCCGTCTTTTACAACAATATTTTCAAACACATTCTCATAGAACTCGTCCTGAGTTTCGTATGTGTCGGTAGGATAATTCACCCTCGCTGTGTAGTAGCCGTCATACTCGGTCACATCATAGAGCTTTTCTCCATAAATTTCCAGATTTCCGATGTTCTCCGGCTTGTCTGTTATAAGGTAGAAGTAAATGCTTCTGACAGTTTTTCTGTCAGCCCCCTCGCCCTTATCGAAGTTTCTCTCGGTGTAGGCAGGAATGATGTGCACACCGTTAAACTCTCTCAGTACATCGGCGTCAATGCCGATTTTCAAGCCCCACAAATCTGCCACATCGCCGTGCCAGTAAATCCCATCTTTTTCCATAAGATAGATATTCACATTGAGAGCGCCGAGCCCACTGTAGCATCTGTACGAGTCGATTTTATAATGGCATATCTCACTACTGCCCTCAGGGAGAAGATAGCGTTTTTCAAGCGAGCGCACAGCCTGTTCATCCCTCCAGAATCTGAAATCGCCCCGCCACCACCATATAAACAATGACACGAAAATCGCGATTACAGACAGGAAAACAAGGCATATTTTAAGCTTTTTCCGCATATTCTCACTCTCCCAACTTTACAGGCAGTTCAAAGCGCACCCCTGCCCTGTCATACTTTACTGTGTAATTTTTCGCGTTTTTATCGAGGGCATTGAAGTATACCGCTATCTCCGACTTGCCTGTGATATCGCCGTAATTTGTCATAAATCTCAGCCCGTCTTTGCTTGTATCCTGCTCAAGTCTATAGACATTTCCGCCCTCGTCCTCCACCGTGATATAGCGGAAAAACTGAGGCTTCATGTAGCTGAGCTTATTGGTTTCGATGTTGAGTTTGATCTTCACAGTTTGGTTGCCGCTATTATAATCCACGACAGAAGCCTTGTCGATATAGATGTCATACTCGCCGATTTCGACTCGGCTGTTCTGCTCAAAAACAGGACCGTCTTCTCCGTCAAAAAGCGTCTCCACATTGGTATTCTCATGCTTCATGGCGTAGTTTTTGCCATTGATGTCGAGCTGCTCACTTCTGCCGAAAACAAGGATGAACAGCAGGGCAAGAATTACCATAAAATTACAGAAATACGAAAAATACGGCTTGTGTATTGCCCCAAGCTCATCGGCAATTTCGCCTGCATCGCCCATATTTTTCACAGCCATAGCCGCCGCTTCGTGCATTTCATAGCCGCTGTCCATATAGGCGGACATCGCATCTTCAAGATGGGAGGCGAGCTCGCGTCTGACACGCTTGCGGTCGGGGCCATATTTAATCTTTCTGACAGCAACATCGAGCCACGAACTGATTATGTAATATTCGCCTGATTTCATTGCTAAACCGTGCCTTTCACCATGAGGGTGGAGTTTACCGCCTTTGCAAATGTATTCCACTGCTCGGTTTTTTCATCGAGCAGCTCGAGACCTTTTTTTGTTATCGAATAATACTTTCTTGTTTTGCCGTTTGGCGCCTGCTTGTCATAGCTTTTAAGGGCGCCGTCCTTTTCAAGAGCGTGAAGCACAGGGTAAAGTGTGCCCTCTTTAAGCTCAAATGTATTGTCCGAGCGAAGCGCCAGCTCTGTTATCATCTGGTAGCCGTATTTATCCGATTCGCGCAGCAGCGCCAGCACCAGCATACTTGTACTGCCCGAAAGCAAGCTCTTATCTATCTTTGACATTTTTTCTTTCCTCCATTCTTTGATTCTGGCATTTGTTTATTCTTATAAGATTTCCCTCTTTATCATAGCCCTTGGCGGTGAAATCGCCGTTATACAATTCGGCATCCCAGTGCTCCATACCGAGCCGCATTTCAGGAATTATAACAGTACCGCTGAACACTTTATCATTCTGCCGTGTCAGCTCCTTTTCAACTATGATGTCGCCGTTGTGATATTCGGCAACGAGAGTTTCCACATTTTCATCAAGGCAAACCGCAATTACAGTTGCCGGGGTTTCATCCGAAACACCCATCTCACCGTCGACAGAAATTATCGACAGCTCATCTTCAAAGAAAAGTCTGATGAGATTTCTTGTAGGACCGCCACGGACGGTGTTGCCGTTTCTGTAATTATAGATGTTGAGGTAGCCGTATTCCACTCCGTCAGTGAGAATATAATGGGTTTCCTCATGCTCGTCCTCTTCTTCGAGGAGCGTGTAAATAACCTCTGCATTTCCCGAGAAATTATTCTGCATAATGCTTTTCAGCCTGTGTTCATCGCTGAAATACGGCACACCCACATTGAAAAACCACAGGATAAAGCCTATCGCAATCGGTATGAGATTCAGAAGTATTCTCTGCTTGTAGCTGAGTTTTTTAAGCATTTTCGTCACCTCCAAGCGGGAGTTTTATCTCAAAATATTCGCCAAATCTATCGTAATAGAATGTGACTTCCTTCACATCGCTGTCCAGCCCCGACAGCCACATGTTGTAATATGTTCTGAATGGCGAAACACGCACCGGATTGCCTGCAAGGTCGTCCTCATAATCGTTGGCGTACATAATGCGCGGCTCAAAGACCTTACCCTTGTCATCCCTTGCGTAAATTTCTTCCTTGATGCGGGGATTGCCAAGATATGGATTGATGTTGTCGAGCTGCATTGTGAACCAAACGGTCTTTTTGTCATCATATTCATGCTCAACGACTATTGCCCGGGGTATTGTTATGGTGTAGCCGTTGATTTTCACCTTGTCAGGCGAGGAAATATCGGCGACAATGCGCTCGCTTACATTTTCATGCATAGGCTCGAAATATTCGTTGTAATCGTAGAAAATATTGGTTTCGGTGAACAGATGGTGGAGAGAAATCACCGAATAAATTATGGCGAGGACTGCTAAAGTGCGGGTAATTTTCCATAATCTGCCCCAGAATGGGCGGTAGATTTTAGAAAGCTCATTGGCTATCAGATTAGGGTCGCCCATATTTTCGATAGCCTTGGTGTCGGCTTCATAAGGGTCGAAGCCAGCTTCTCTGTATGCGTCGCGGGCGTCAATCATGTGGTCGATAAGCTCACGCTTGACCTTTTCCCTGTCGTCCTTGAATTTGATAAGCTTTACAGCCGACCCCGCCCAGACATTAAAGCGGTAGTCGACATCAAAATCATTCTGCTTCCGTTTCATTCACTCACCTGCCTTTTATTTATAGAGTCCCATTTCGTACCTTACCTGATTTGCGCATTTGTTGACTGCAATTAAATTGCCATTCTTGTCATACCCTTCGACGGTGTAGTTTTTGAGATAACCAAAACTGGTCTGGTCTTCAGATTTATCCTGGGAAATAAAAACATTCGTTCCATTTTTCCTGACAGTTTCTATCTCATAGCCCGTTCTGCTGCCCTGCGCATTGTAATGCACAAGCTGCACCTTTTCAATTTCATCATTCTGTGAAACGACAATTATTTTACCATTATTCCCTTTACTGTCCATCAGCGAATAAAACGCACACAGACCATTGTCAAAGTGGAGTGTCATTATATCGTGGATATTATAGTCGTCATAAGGGTTTGACGGATATTCGTCGGTTGTGAAATAAGCGTACTCGTCTTTGTATTTCATTATCACATAGTCATACCGCCATTTGCCGTGTCTGTATTTTTCATGGAATACGATTTCGCCCTCCGACAGCATATTTGTCTTTATGGCATTTTCAATAAGTTTATCCGGATTTTCTGTTTTCATCGGAGACAAACTCACGATTATGCCAATCAAAGCAGTAATAATAAAGAGATTTACAAGTATTTGCTTTATGATTTTACTCATACTTTTCACCTCCCGATACAGGAGTTGTGACCTCAAAGCTATGACCAAAGCGGTCAAACAAGACCGTCAGCTCACTTGCTTCATACGGCACATATATGGTGAGATACAACTGTCTTTTCCAGCTTCCGCCGCGCCGTTGGGCATAATTCACAGGGGCATTTGAGTCGTCTCTTTCCCTTTCAGCAAAATCATTGAGGTAATAGCTGTTGCCCATATCGTCCGTGATACACATTGCGTGTTCAAGGTCAAGATACTGCTTGTAAATATCAAATGCCTTGATTTCAAACATCATTTTAATCCGTTTCTTGCCATCAAATCTGCCATCATCTGCCGCCTGCACACACTCAAGGCTGACGTTGTATCTGTCCACCTTGGTTTCAAAGTCATGGGTATTGTCATAAAGGATTTCGGTGTTTTTATCGGTTTTGAACTCATAATCCTGCCATTTTTTGGTCGCGTTGTGATTATTTATCAGAATATAGAAAACTATTACAATAAGTAAATTGCGGACAATTTTAGTCAGCCTGAGCAATTTTTTCAATTTATTTTCCCTGTTCACCATATCACCTGCCTTTTATTTATAGGATTCCATACGCTTTGCGTAACCGCAGAGGTGCTCGGCTATGAGATTACCATCTTTATCATAGCCTCTCGCTGTGCGGTCATAGCTAAAGCCGTCGTAAATATAATTGGTTGATGTTTCCCATTCTTTTGTACCGCCGACAAATATATTTGCCCTGTCGGTATCTGCTCTTTCAAGAGCTGTGAAAACCGATGGTTTTATTCCGTCTGTATCCACCATTTCTATAACAACCTTTTCTATATCATCATTTTTTGAGATAACTGCCACATACATATAAACCTCATTATTTTCTTCGTATATAGATACGGGTATCACAGCCAAATCATCATCAAATCCCAACTCCTGCACCTTTGTTCTCTGATGAGCAAGCTGATGGTTAATATCATCGTCTGTGATGAGATAACCATATTCGTCATTATATTTCAATATACTATGTATATCGTAATCGCCATTGACATCGTTGCTTTTCATCTGCCACACTATTTCTCCGTTTTCGCAGAGATTTGAGCGCATCACACCTTCTATATGGTGGTCTGATGAAAGGTATCTTAGCGGAGTTACAAGGCTGATGAGAAATATGATTATTGGTATCAACACAATATTTACAATAATTTTCTTTGGATAACTCATTTTACTCATGCTCAACACCTCCGTAAACTGGAACTGTGAACTCAAAATACTCGCCGAAGCGGTCATAAATTATTGTGACCTGTGTGGCATCCTCGTGAAGCATGAGTAAATTAAACATATTGTATGACAGGCTCGGAAGTATATGGTCGCTTTGCCCTGTAAAGTAGTAATATGCTTCAGAAGTAAGATATCCATTTGTTTCACGCCAGTATGGATAGTAAAAGTTGCCGAGGTCATCTTTAAGATAACTCGAATCTATAAGATCAGGATAGCGCACATAAGGGGCAAAGCTTTTGAACTCAAGGAGAAAATTGAATATTTTGCCCGGTAAGCTTTTATCCCTGACGACTACTTGTTTAAGTGTTATGGTGTAGTCACCCACTTTTACACTTTCATTCGGATTATAATTGGATATCAAGTCAAGCGATTTGTACTCACTATGGGGGTATCTGTCAAGAAGGTCAACCGAGGTGTGAGTTGTGTTTATAATAAAAGTATAATCATATACCTTTGAAATTATGGCATAGGCAAGAAAAACTATCAGCAGATTCCTCACTATCTTGGTCAGCTTCCAGAGTCTTCCCCAGAAGGGGCGGTAGATATCGGCGAGGTTATTTGCAACTTCTGCGGCATCGCCCATATTGGAAACAGCTTTTTTCTTCGCTTCATAATCGTCATAGCCTGCCTCTTTCCATGCATCTGCCGCATCCTCGATATGGTCGAGAAGCTCAGCCTGCACACGAAGGCGGTCATCCTTGAACTTTATCAGCTTTGTGGCATCTTCAACCCACGATTTCGACATCGGCTCAATATACCTTTTCTTCTTCACCATATCACCTGCCTTACCTCGATATTCGATGTATCTTTTTAATTAGATTATACCTTGATGTCCGAGGTATGTCAATATGTGGTTTTTAACATATTTTACTTTTCAAATATAGGCATGTGTGATATAATGATATATAATGAGTTGATTTAATAAATTCACTCCCTCAGTCTTTTGCTTCGCAAAATCCAGCTCCCTCGTCTGAGGGAGCCAAGAAAAGAGGCTGATTGAATAAACGGCTTACAGCCTACACCTCATCCGTCAGCTTCGCTGACACCTTCCCCTCAAGGGGAAGGCTATTATAAATAAGGAGGCAAGTATGGACGGTATACTGCTTTTGCTTTTTGGTATTTCGATAATTTTATCGATGATTTTTGATTTCAACATTGTTTATCCGCTGATTTTCGGCAGCTTTTGCTTTGCCATCATTGCGAAACGCCGTGGATTTTCATGGAATGAAATCTTTAAAATGATGACAAAGGGCACGAAAACTGCCTTTATCGTCATAAGTATTTTCGTTTTCATAGGACTTATCACAGGCGCATGGAGAATTGCCGGCACTATCCCATTCTTTGTTTACTGGGGCACAAAGCTTATCGCTCCGTCACTTTTTCTGCTGTGCGCTTTCCTTATCACCTGCTTTATGGCTCTCATTTTAGGCAGCTCTTTCGGCACGGCAGGCACTATCGGCGTTGTTATGATGATTCTTGCACGAAGCGGCGGTGTCAGCGTGCCTATGACGGCCGGCGCTGTTTTAGCCGGGGCTTTTTGGGGTGACAGATGCTCTCCGATTTCGTCGAGCGCAAATCTTGTTGCCGCTATCACAGGCACAGACCTGATGAAAAACATTAAAAATATGATGCGCTCTGCCGCTGTGCCAATGGTGCTCACCTGTATTTTCTACGGCATTCTTTCATATTTCAATCCGCTGACAGCTTCACAGACGGCGATTGCCGACAATATTGCCGCCAATTACAACCTTAATTTCATCGTCTTTCTGCCCGCTCTTGTGATTCTCATTCTGCCGTTTTTCAAGTGCAAAATCAAGGTAAGTATGGCTATCAGCATTGTACTTGCCTGCGGTATTGCCCTTTTCATGCAGGGCACTTCGGTTATCGACATTATCCGCTCGCTTTTCATCGGCTACAAGCCTGATTTTACCGGCGAATTTGCCGATATTATTGCCGGCGGCGGTCTTATTTCAATGTTCAAGGCGGCTATGATTGTGCTGACAGCTTCGACTTATTCGGGCGTTATTGAGAAAATCGGCATTTTCGATGCACTTGAAAAGCTGATTATGAAGTATATGGCAAAGCTTAGCAAGTTTACAACTGCGGCGGCTGTTTCCGTCGTTATGTCGATGATTTCCTGCAACCAGACGCTGGCGATTATGCTGACCGAGCAGGTTATGCGAAAGCCTAATTCTGAAATGAAAATTGACAAATATGACACGGCGCTCGACCTTGAGGACTCGGCTGTGTTGCTTCCGACGCTTATTCCATGGAATATCGCATCGGCTGTGCCGCTCTCCGTTATGGGCGCACCGACATACAGTATTATTTTCGGATTCTACCTTTATGCCCTGCCTCTGTGGAGGGTTATAAGGGAAAAAATGGGGAAATAGAGTCAGTCACCGAAATGAGCTTATAATGATTACAAAACTATATGAGGCAAAAAACCATATTTTAATTCATGCTAGGTATAATAATCCTGTTATGCACCGTCATATGGCTGCACATATCATTATTTCCGCACATGGTAAAATGTGTGTTACGTCGGGTGAGGCAGAATATTTATGCCACGGAGTGATGATTCCCTCGGGAGCATCACATAAGGTTGACACCTACGGAAGCGCTGTCCTTGTCTTTCTTTATGACTGCACCACCAATATTGCAAAACAAATACGGACTATTCGCTGTATCCCGGAAGAATACTGCCGTAAAATCATGACATCTTATACCAGTCTTGAACAGGCATATACAACGGATAATTATTGTCGATTTGAAAAGCTTGTTATGAAAGAGCTTGGTTTCACAGATTGCACTTCTTTTGTTAATGATGAAAGAATCGTATCAGCTATGAAATATATCCGCTCTGCGTGCTTTGAAAACCTGTCATGCAACACGGTTGCTGACGCTGTGCATTTATCACAAAGCAGATTTTCCCATTTATTCAGGGAGCAGGTTGGTATGACCTTTTCCGCTTACCTGATTTACCAGAGAATTATGCATGTATATACCCAGTTGCTTCAAGGCAAGACCATCACAGATGCCGCTTTGGAAGCAGGATTCTCAAGCAGTGCTCATTTTGCAGATGTAAACCGCCGCATATTTGGTCTGTCTGCCAGCACAATCACCCACGACCTGATGTTTACAAAGGTAGATTAGCAGAAATATGGAAGCGTTTTTTTCTCCGCTGTGGTAAGCTTTTATTAAATATCTTACACAAAGGAGGACTCCATGAACAAGGCTGTTATCATTTATGCGTCTTTACACCACGGGAATACCCGAAAATTGGTGGAGGCAATCTCAGACAAATATGAAATAGATATAATTGACGCAAGCGAACATCAGCATGCAGATTTATCAGAATATGATCTGATAGGCTTTGCATCCGGAATTGATTTCGGAAATTTCTATGATTCTGTTAAGCAGTTTCTTGAGAACAATCTGCCATATGGCAAGCGGGTATTTTTCCTTTATAC
>JAFSBG010000002.1 GCA_017441945.1 Clostridia bacterium | reverse complement strand
TCACAGTCGCTGTAAATAACAGCAAGTATCTCTATGATGAAAAATACGACAAGGAATCTTTTATCAAAAAGGTTATTTTTGATAACATTCTTCCTACAGACATTTTTATCAAGGCAAGAGAAATGAACTTTGCAGAAGACACAAAGCGCGTTTCTTACATCATCAAGACAGAAGAGCCTGCTCAGCTCACAGACATCGTTCGTGAACTTTATCCTGACAAGCAGACAGACTTCATCGTGACTGTCTCTGAAAATCAGGTGGCTTTCGTCAAGGAAATCAAGCTCGGCTCCCAGAAGGAAGTTCTCGCTATCGCAAAGAAGATCTCCGAAAGCTTAGATGAGCTCCAGCTTGAACACATCATCGGCATCGGTACAGTTGTCACAAACGTAAAGGACGTTTCCCGCTCCTTCAAGGAAGCACAGGTTGCTGTCGACGTCGGACGTGTATTCAATGACGATTCCACAATCATGAGCTTCAATTCTCTCGGCATCGGCAGACTTATCTACCAGCTTCCTACAACACTTTGTGAAATGTTCCTCTCTGAAATCTTCAAGAAGGGCGCTATCGACGCTTTGGATGAGGAAACTCTCACAACTATCATCAAATTCTTTGAAAACAACCTGAACCTTTCCGAAACAGCAAGAAAGCTTTTCGTACACAGAAATACTCTTGTTTACCGTCTTGAAAAAATCAAGAAGATCACAGGCCTTGACATCCGTGAATTCGATAAGGCGGTTACATTCAAGGTAGCTCTCATGGTTCAGAAGTATCTCGACTCGGCTAAGACAAGATAGGACAATTAAAATGATCAAAATCAGCGAAGTCTTTAAAACCTATGACAACGGCACGAAAGCACTCAAAGGCGTGTCGCTGACTATCGAAGACGGCGAGTTCGCATTCATCGTCGGTCCGTCCGGCTCGGGCAAATCGACAATTATCAAGCTGCTTGCCGCCGAGCTGCGTCCTACATCGGGCAAGGTGAATATCAACGGATACGATGTGGGCTCGCTCCACCAGAAAGAAATCCCTTATTTAAGAAGAACAATCGGTGTCGTTTTCCAGGACTTCCGTCTCATCGAAAAAAAGACGGTCTACGAAAACGTTGCCTTTGTCATGCGCGCAGTTGGCGCACCTTCAAGAGTCATCAAAAAGCGTGTGCCGTATGTGCTTGACCTTGTAGGCCTGCTCCACAAGCAGAGAAGATACCCGACAGAGCTTTCGGGCGGTGAGCAGCAGCGTGTTGCCATAGCTCGTGCGCTCGTCAATAATCCTAACGTCATCATCGCGGACGAACCGACAGGCAACCTTGACCCTGCCCGTTCTCTCGAGCTTATGATGCTTCTGGAAAAAATCAATTCCCTCGGCACAACAGTTGTTGTCGTCACACACGAAAAGGAGCTTGTCGACCAGTTCGCCAAGCGTGTTATCGCCATCGACGGCGGTATGGTAATAAGCGATAAGATGGGAGGTTACTATGAAAGCGCAGCTCAGACGTCTCAGAACTAACCTTGCATATTTCTTCCGCGAAGGCTTCAAGAACATCTTTGTCAACGGATTTATGTCCTTTGCCGCAATGAGCGTTCTCGCTGCATGTATTCTCATCACAGGCAGCTTCACTCTCGTTGCATACAATATCGGCGTTATGATCGAAGACCTTGAAAGCCAGAACGAAATCGCCGTTTACATCGACGATACAGTCCCTCGTGAAGAGGCGATAAAGCTGGAATATCAGCTGAAAAAGATAGACAATGTCGACACTATCGAGTTTGTCCCTAAGGAGGACGCATTTGAAGATTACCTCGAAGAGCTTGGCGACGATGCCTATATCATTGAAGACCTCAGAGAGGATAATCCTCTCCGTGACGGTTATAAAATAACAATGAAGGACATTTCGCTCCACGGCGAAACTGTCAAGGAGATAAGCGATATCGCAGGTGTCGGCGAAACGATTAGCCGTAAGGACATCTCCGATAAGCTGCTCCAGATAAAGAATGTGGTAAATGCCATTTCAATGGCGCTTATCGCCCTTCTCGGCGCTGTCTCCCTCTTTATCGTTGCAAATACTGTTCGCCTCGCCCTGTTCTACAGACGTGAGGAAATCGCCATCATGAAGATGGTGGGCGCAACAAACAGCTTTATCAGAATGCCTTTTGTCGTTGAAGGCACGATAATCGGCTTCCTCAGCGGCGTGGTTTCCTATTACGCACAGTATTTTGTCTATAAGTATATTACAGATAAGCTTATCGCAGGCGCAAGCTTTATCGAAGTTGTGCCGTTCGATGCTTTCTCGGGCACATTGTTTATGACAGTCACGTTCGCAGGCGTTGTGATCGGCCTTATAGGCTCGGTTTTCACAATACAGAAATTCATGAAGGTGTAGGGACCGACGTCCTCGGCGGTCCGATTTAAGCCTTCTCCAGCAGGAAGTGGCTTCGCCATGAATTGTCCCAATGGGACATTGAGGTGTGACTTCGTCACAGATTTATTAGGCGGGCGGGGATGGAACCACCGCCCCTACAAATGTCATTCTGAACGAATGTGAAGAATCTTTCCACCCAAATGGCACAATCTTTCATAGCCTCTCCTGTTTCAAGAGAGGTGGCAGTCCACAGGACTGACGGAGAGGGTGCTATTTAATAGCCTAATATGCCGTAGGCACATCAACATTTTCCGCACGCAAAATATCACTTGCATTTCCCACTCCATGAAAGGAGAAAAAATTATGAACAGAAAACAAAGACAGATTTTTGCCAGCGTTATCGCAGGTCTGCTGGCATTCCTCATGTTCTTCTCCATGTTCTCCAGCCTTTTTTTTACCAGTAATGCAGGCTTGTCTGTCTCCCAGTCAAATCTCAATAAGCTGAAGGACAGTCTTGCAAAGGCGACTGCTGCCAAGAAGAATGTGCAGAAGGAAATCAATGAGCTCAAAAGCGAAAAAAGCACGGTTTTAAAGCAGATCGAGCTGCTTGACAATCAGATCGATGCCATGAATGATGAGATCAGCCTTCAGGCGGCTGTTGTTGCTCAGCTTTCCGATGTCATCGCAGAGACAGAACAGCAGATAATCGACACTCAGGCAAAGGAAGACGAACAGTACGTCAAGCTCAAGGACAGAGTCCGCGTTATGTATGAACACGGCGATGTCAGCTATATCGGCGTGCTCCTCGAGTCGGACGGATTTTTCGATTTCCTTTCCCGTTATGAGATAATTTCCCAGATTTCCACTTATGAAAAGCAGCTTTTCGAGGAAATCAAGACTCTCAAGCAGGAGATTATCGACCATAAGGCTTCTCTCGAGCAGAACAAGGCCGATGAAATCGCTGTACAGAAGGAGCTTGAAGCTTCCAAGGCAGAACTGGACAAGCAGATGGCTGCAAAGAATGCCCAGATGAGCAAAATCGAAGATGCTCAGGACGAAGAGCTTGAAAAGCTCCGTGCCATCGATAAGGAAGAACAGCGTCTTTCTGCCGAAGTAAAGGATATGGCCACAAAGCTTGCAGCACAGAACAAGAAGGATTATGTCGGCGGCACACTCACATGGCCTTGCCCTGGCAATACACGAATCACATCCAAGTTCGGTATGCGTTTCCATCCTGTCCTCAAGTATAACAAGCTTCACACAGGTGTTGACGTCGGTGCGCCTAAGGGTGCAAAGATTGTCGCTGCCAACTCGGGCACAGTCATCACATCCACATACAATGCGGCTTACGGCAACTATGTAATGGTCGACCACGGCGGCAATATGGTAACTCTCTATGCCCACATGAGCTCCCGCTCTGTCAAGAAGGGCGACGTTGTAAAGAAAGGCCAGCAGCTCGGTCTCGTCGGATCGACAGGCTATTCCACAGGTCCGCACCTTCATTTCGAGGTTATCAAGAGCGGCAAGTATGTCGATCCAATGTCATATTTCAAATAGGAGATAATTTAAGTTGAGCAAGAAAAGACTTTCGATCCCGGGTGCGCTTATGCTGGTGTTCCTGGCGGTCATAACAACATTCAATATCACGCTTTATATTGCCTCCGACTATTACAGCCAGAGACTTGGCGACATACAGCAGAATGAAAATGAATATCAGAAGTTTTCCGAGGTTTCAGCAATCGTTGACAAGTATTTTGTCGGTGATTACAACGAAGAAGACCTTATGGACGGGGCGATAAGCGGTTATATCGCGGCTCTCGGTGATAAGTGGTCGGGCTATTACACAGCCGAAAAATTCAAGCTGATTTCCGAAGAAAACAACAATAAATATGCCGGCGTGGGCATCACAGTTTCCTATGACGAAGCCTCCGGCTATTACAGCATCACAGACCTTGAAGACGACGGTCCTGCCCAGAAGGCGGGCATCGGCATCGGCGATACGATAAAGGCTGTCGAGGACAAGGATGTTTCGACAGTTTCCCAGAATGAGCTTGTCACAATGGTGCGCGGTGAAGTGGGTACTTTTGTAAAGCTTACCATTGAAAAGACAGACGGCACAGTTCAGGATTATAATCTTGAAAGACAGGAGATTTACACTCCTGATATCACATCAAAAATGCTTGAAAACGATATCGGCTTCATCAGAATCGATGCCTTTGACAACGGAGCAGAAAAGGAATTTGACACTCATCTCGACGAGCTTATTGCAAAGGGCGCAAAGGGGCTTATCTTCGATGTCCGTGTAAACGGCGGCGGATATGCAAATGTTATGTCCAAAATGCTGGACAGACTTCTCCCTTCCGGCATGATTATTTCGATGACGAGCAAGGACGGCCACACACAGGAAAATGTGTCCGATGAAGCGTGCATTAAGCTTCCTATGGCGGTGCTTACAAACAGATATTCCATCTCGGCTGCGGAGTTCTTTGCGGCGGCAATTCAGGAATACGGCGTTGGTACAGTTGTAGGTGAAGCGACAGGCGGCAAGGGCTATGCCCAGACAAGTATGCCGCTCTCTGACGGCTCCGCGCTGAATATTTCCACTTACAGATACTATACTCCAAAGGGCAATTCCCTTGCAGGCACAGGTGTCACACCTGATGTTGAGGTAGTCCTTTCGGAAGATGCGCTGTATAACTTCTACTCCCTCACTTATGAGGAGGACACACAGCTCCAGAAGGCTGTCGAGGTGCTTATGCCAAAGGTGCAGGCGGCTATCGATGCCGAGCAGGCAACAGAAGATACAACAGCAGCAGAATAAGATAAAATCACAAGACCGATTACTGCACAGTATATCGGTCTTTTATTTTTGAAAAAACTTAATTTTGCCACTTTTTTGCCATAAAATGATGTTATCATTTTTGTCAGAAAGGGATGATACAATGAGAAAACATACCATAACAGCGTTAATTTTAGCTATGACGCTTATGCTCACAGCCTGCAGTAATACGCAGACAGAGCAGACGACAACTGATGCACAGCAGACAGAGCAGGCTACAACGGCGGCTGTTCAGCCTGCAGGAAAGCCTGTGCCGGAAAATGCCGTTGAGATAGCTCTCAGCGACAGCGAAATAAAGGTGGACGGCAATTCTGCAGACAGCGACGAAAGCAAAGCCGTTTATGTTGCACACGATATAATTTACTATGAAGACGGCAAGGACTTCACCTATGGCGAGGGCACGGAAAAGGATGCCCACAGCGCAGAGGATGCAGCAGAGCATACTGTCATCCATATTTCTCAGCCGGGTACATACAGCGTAAAAGGCATTCTTTCAAAGGGACAGATAGGCATAGATTTAGGCGAAGATGCTGAAGAAAATCCCGATGCAGTTGTAAATCTGATCCTTAATGATGCTGACATTACTTGTGATGTCGCTCCTGCCGTTATATTCTATAATGTATATGAATGCGGCGAAAAGGATGAAGAAACTGCGTCCAAAGATGTGGACACATCGGCAGCAGGGGCAAATGTGTTTATCGCAGACGGCACGGAGAATAATATAAGCGGCTCCTATGTGGCACGAATTTATAAGCCTGACACGGTCGAATTGAGCGACGACGGCACTGAGGTTGAAGATGCAAAGAAGCTTCATAAGTACGACGGCGCATTTTACTCGAAAATGTCGATGAATGTGTATGGTGCCGAAGCAGGAACAGGTGTCCTCAATATCAATGCCACAAATGAAGGAATGGACAGTGAGCTTCATCTTACGATCAACGGCGGTAATATCAACATCAATTCGGGCAATGACGGCATAAATACCAATGAGGATAATATATCTGTAACGACGATCAACGGCGGCACGGTAAACATCCTCGTCAACGGCGAAACAGGTGAGGGCGATGGCATCGACTCAAATGGCTGGCTGGTAATAAATGGCGGCACAGTGCTGGCTTCTGCCTGCTCGTATAGCGCTGACGCAGGCATTGATTCCGATAAGGGCATTCATATAAACGGCGGCACAGTTATTGCCGCAGGCAGTATGCTCGACAGAATCGAAGACGGCGGACAGAATTATGCCGTATTTAATTTCAAGGATAAGCAGGACGGGAATACTCCTGTTATGCTGACAGATGAAAATAATGATAATATAATGGAGCATACTCCGACCAATGATTATTCCGTGCTGATATACAGCGGAGAAAATCTCAAAGCAGGCGAATACACATTATGGAGCGGTGATACTCAGCTTGGCACAAGCGGCAATGGCGGTTTCGGCATGGGCGGCAGACCGGGCATGGCGCCGGGCGGTGAAAGACCTGAAATGCCTGAAGATATGAAAAAGCCTGAAAATATGGAGTTGCCTGATGGCGTGGAGCCGCCTGAGGGTATGGACAAAGAGCCGCCGGAAGGCATGATGCCTCAGATGCGCCCTGACGGAAACAAAGGAGAAAGACCGGCAGAATCTGGCAATGCAGGCGGCGAGCCTTCGGAGGTTTTTGCAATATCCGACGGAGCAAATATGTTCGGAGGTATAGCACCCCTTGAATAAAAGTCAGTAAAGGCATCCATAAGGATGCCTTTTGCTATATCTATATTTCGAGCGAAAGCGAAGAATCTTTCCTGCGGTCAGCACAATCCCTCAAACGGACGAGCAACGCTCGCCCCTACGCATAGTCCTCTTGTAGGGGAGGGTCTCTGTGCCCTCCCGCAGAATGAAGGACTTATTTCTTGCCTCCCATTGTTAAGAGGAGGGGACCATTCGCAGAATGGTGGAGGGGTGTAGGGCGTAGCCCGTCTATTTAATCGGGGTGTCTCTGACGGATTGAATAGGTTTCGCTCCCTCCGTCACTGCGTGACACCTTCCTCTACGAGAAGGAGGCGCAGGGTTTTCCTTGTCATTCCGAAGCGAAGCGAGGAATCTCCGCCCCTTTTGCACAACCCATGTAGGGGCGAGCATTGCTCGTCCGCAAGATAAAGCAGGGGCGGGTTTCCATGCCCGCCCGTCTGCGGCGGTCTGCACATTCCCTGCATAAATCTATGCAAGCAACACATCATTAACAATAAAAATAAAAAATTAACTTGACAATTTCAATTCGCCGCAATATAATATGGTATAACGCATAAACTCTATGCGTTTTTCCGCTATGACTAAAAAAATAATCACATAAATGAGGAGCAAACCATCATGCAGAAAAAGTATAGAATGTCACAGAAAAAGTATGACGAGCTCAGAGCAGAACTCGAATACATGAAGACTGTCCGCGAAAAGGAAGTCGCAGACCAGGTTAAGGAAGCTCGTTCTTTCGGCGACCTTTCCGAAAACAGCGAATACGATGAAGCTAAGAACGAACAGGGCAAGCTCTACTCCCGCATTGCTGAAGTGGAAAATATGCTCGAAAACTATGAAATCATCGAAGAATCCGACGAAGTTCCTGAAAAGGTTACAACAGGCTGCAAGGTAAAAATCGAAGACCTTGAATGGGGCGATATCGAAGAATACTACATCGTAGGCTCTCAGGAAGCAAAGCCAATGGAAGGCAGAATTTCCGACGAATCTCCATTCGGCATCGGTATGCTCGGCAAGAAGGTTGGCGAAATCGCTGTTGTTGATGCGCCGGCTGGCCAGCAGAAGTACAAGATTCTTGAAATTTCCAAGTAAGAGGAGATAAAAAATGAACGAAGAAATGATCATGCAGGAAGAGCTTACTGAAGAACAGCAGGCTGAGCAGCTCTCTGAGCTTCTTCAGATCAGAAGAGACAAGCTCAAGAACCTTCAGGACGAAGGCAGAGACCCATACGCAGAAGTTAAGTTTGATGTGACACATCATGCCGCACCAATCAAGGAAAACTTCGAAGAAATGGAAAATGTCGATGTAGTTATCGCAGGCCGTATGATGTCCAAGAGAGAAATGGGCAAGGCTTCCTTCTGCGATATTCTTGACAAGACAGGCCGTATCCAGGCTTATGTCAAGATCGACGAAATCGGCATCGAAGAATATGAACGCTTCAAGAAGCTTGACATCGGTGACATCATCGGTATCAAGGGCTTCGTTTTCAAGACAAGAAGAGGCGAGATCTCCATCCATGTAAAGGAACTCAAGCTCCTCTCCAAGTCCCTCCGTCCACTCCCTGAAAAGTGGCACGGCCTCAAGGATACAGAAACACGTTACCGTCAGCGCTATGTTGATCTTATCGTAAACCCTGAAGTACGCCGCAACTTCGAAATCAGAAGCGGCTTCATTAAGTACCTCAGAAACTTCCTCGATAACCGCGGATTTATGGAAGTTGAAACACCAGTCCTCAACACACTTGCAGGCGGTGCTGCAGCTCGTCCATTCATCACACACCACAACACTCTCGACATCGATATGTACATGAGAATCGCAACTGAGCTCCACCTCAAGCGTCTCATCGTCGGCGGTTTCGAAAGAGTATATGAAGTAGGCCGCATCTTTCGTAACGAAGGTATGGACACAAAGCACAACCCAGAGTTCACAACAGTTGAGCTCTATCAGGCATACACAGATTTCAACGGTATGATGGATCTCTTTGAAGACCTTCTCTCCGGCGCAGCTCACGATCTTCTCGGTACTTATGAAGTTGAGTGGCAGGGCGAAAAGGTTTCTCTTAAGGCTCCATTCCGCCGTATGACAATGGCAGAAGCTGTAAAGGAATACCTCGGTGTTGACTTTATGGCTATCAACGATGACGAAGAAGCTGTAAAGGCTGCTATCGCTGCAGGCGTTGACATGGAAGGCGTAGAACCAACATGGGGCCACGCTCTCTATGAATGCTACGACCAGAAGGTTGAACAGCACATGGTTCAGCCAACATTCATCACAATGCATCCTGTTGATGTTTCTCCGCTTGCAAAGCGTTCTCCATCTGACCCACGTCTTACAGAGCGTTTCGAGCTCTTCATCTGCCGCAGCGAAATGGGCAATGCATTCAGTGAACTCAACGACCCAATCGACCAGAAGCAGAGATTTATGAAGCAGGTTGAGCTCCGCGACAAGGGCAACGACGAGACAGAAATGATGGACGATGACTTCATCAACGCTCTCGAATACGGTATGCCGCCAACAGGCGGTCTCGGCATCGGTATCGACCGTTGCGTAATGCTTCTCACAGGCAGTGACTCTATCCGTGACGTCATCCTGTTCCCAACAATGAAGCCTTAAAAGATAACAGCATCAAGCGGACGTTTTTATAAATGTCCGCTTTGTGTGTTTTAGCGAAACAGCCGGTTATATGCAAAGAAGCTTTCAGTCCCCTTTGCACAATCAACTCAATTATGTCATCCTGAAGCAACGCAAGGAATCTCCACCCCTCCTGCACAATCCCGTAGGGACCGGCGTCCTCGACGGTCCGTTTTAATCAATGCGCCGCAGGCACAATAATGTTCCTTTGCATCAATTCACGACAAAGTCAATTTATGCGCTCGCGCAATTCATTTAACCTTATGAAACTATTCAGAAGAAAACGTCCGAAAAAGATAAGAAAACCATACCGCGATCCTCTGCAGGTCATCGCCCTTGGCTTTGTGCTCATAATTCTCGTCGGCGCATTCATCCTCACATTGCCGATTTCCTCAAGGACAGGGGAGCCGACAGATTTTGTGACAGCCCTGTTCACAGCCACAACATCGACCTGCGTAACAGGTCTTGTTGTCGTCGACACATACACCCATTGGAGCTTTTTCGGTCAATGCATTATACTTACGATGATACAGATAGGTGGTATGGGCTTCATGCTCATGCTTGCCGCCCTGTCCATCATACTCGGCAGAAAAATCACAATTCGTGAGCGTGTGCTCATCGGCAAGTCGATAAGCCTTGACAGTATGTCGGGCATCGTCAAGCTTTCAAAGAAAATCATTTTCAGAGTATTTCTGGTGGAAGCTTTTGGAGCCGCTATCCTGACCGTCAGATTTTTAAGAGATTTTCCGATTAAAGATGCAGTGTGGAACGGCATATTCCATTCTGTTTCGGCATTCTGCAACGCAGGCATAGACCTTATGGGCGGAATGGGCGGAGAATATTGCAGCCTTGCCCCTTATGCCGGGGATTTCACGGTCACATTCACAGTCATACTTCTCATTGTGCTGGGCGGTCTCGGCTTTTATGTCTGGGACGATGTGCTTTCGATGCGAAAGGGCAAGCGCCTCAGCCTCCATACAAGACTTGTGCTTACAACAACGGCTGTGTTGCTCATAAGCGGAACGGTGTTTTTCCTTATTGCAGAATGGAATAACCCTGCAACATTGGGAAATAAAAATCTTTACGATAAAATACTGCTGTCCTGCTTCCAGTCGGCAACTACAAGAACGGCAGGAATGGACCAGCTTGGGCAGGCTAAGCTCACCCCTGCGTCAACAGTTATGACGATGCTGCTTATGTTCATAGGCGGCTCGCCGGGCTCAACAGCAGGCGGCGTGAAAACTGTGACGGTGGCTCTGCTTGTGCTGACAGCCCTGAGCACCCTCAAAGGCAAGCACAATATCGTTGTGTACGGCAGAAATCTTTCATACAGATATGTCCTCGATGCTGTAACCATCATAATGGTGGGCGTAGTCTGCGTATTCGGCAGCACTCTGCTGATTTCAATGATAGACGGGGTCACATTTGAAACGGCAATGTTTGAATGTGTTTCAGCGTTTGCAACTGTCGGTCTGAGCGAAGGCATCACACCGGGGCTTTCAATTCTTTCCCGCCTTGTCATTATAGCGCTGATGTATATGGGACGAGTGGGAATAATAACTCTTGGCCTTGCCATCATTGTCCGCGGCAAAAAGGAAACCAATATAAAATACCCTGAAGGCAAAATTATTGTAGGTTAATATAAGCAAATCCCAATGGAAAATGTAGGGGACGACGCTCTCGGCGTCCCGCATAAATTGTAGAGACCGACGTCCCCGACGGTCCGCATATTGTAGGGGCGAGCATTGCTCGTCTGCTCAATAAACGCAAGTTTGAATTACAACATAAATAAGCGAAATAATGCTTTGCATAGCTAAATATCACTTCGTGAAGCTGAATTATCTTCAATAGCTAAATAAAATTCGCATAAGCTGCCGTCAGGCAATTTAGCTGCGGAGCATTTTAGCTGAAGTTATTCAATTCAGCCCGCAATAGGCGAATTTAGCTGTGTATTGCTGTGCAATACACTTGAAAGGAGATAGCTCCAATGAAATCTTTTCTCATAATCGGTCTGGGCAGATTCGGTGAAGCCCTGGCAAGAGAGCTTTTCAGACTCGGTCACGAAGTTATGGTCGTCGATAAAGACGAGGATGCCGTAACCCGAATTGCCGACTATGTAACCCATTCTCTCGTCGCCGATGTCCGTGACGAAAATGTGCTCCGCAGCATAGGCGCGAGAAACTTTGATCACGCTATCGTCGCTTTTTCTGAAAATATTCAGGACAATATTCTTGTGACACTTATGCTCAAGGAAATGGGCGTCCGTGACGTTATCTCCAAGGGCACAAATGACCTTCATGTCAAGGTGCTCAAGAAAATCGGCGCAGACCGTATAGTTTTCCCTGAAAGCGATATGGGTGTCCGTTTAGCGCAGACACTTTCGTCGGGCAACATCATCGACTATATCGAAATTTCGGAAAATTACAGCATAATCGAAACGGCCACCCCAAAAAAGTGGATCGGCCATTCAATAAAGAAGCTGGATATCCGTGCCCGCTACGGTATCAACATTCTGGCTATCAAAGGTCAGGACGGCAGAACAGTTTCTGTAACTCCGTCCCCTGACTATGTAATCAAAGCAGGAGATATACTGGTTGTTGTCGGAGCAAACGATGACATTCAGAATTTGGAATAATGATAAAAGAAATCACAAGTAAAGACAATCAGAAGATAAAAAATGTGGTCAAGCTGGTTTCTGATAAGAAGCTCCGCAAAAAAGAAGGGCTTTTTGTCGGTGAAGGCGTGGTGAATCTCAGAGAAGCCGTGTCTTCCGGTGCAGACATCACAGAAATATATTTTTCCCATGAGCACGAAAGCATTGTGGAGGATATTTCCTGTAACGAAAAGTATCTTGTGCCGGAAAAGTTAATCGAGCACATGAGCGATGTAAAAACTCCGCAGGGAGTTATTTTCGTCGTCCGTCAGGATGAAAATGCCGCTCTTGATGAGGGTGCGATTCTTGCTCTCGACAATGTGCGCGACAGCGGCAATATGGGCACAATAATTCGCACAGCCGAAGGCCTGGGCATCAGAAATATCGTCCTTCTGGGCGACTGTGTCGATGTCTATAATCCAAAGACTGTCCGCGCCACAATGGGCAGTATTTTCAGAATCAAGCCTGTGCGAATGGAGTTTGATGAACTCCGCAAATGGGCAGATGACCATAATATGAAAATCTACGCCACAGCCCTTTCCGACAAGGCAACAGACATAAGAGAGGTTGAGCTTTCAAATGCAGTTGCTGTCATTGGCAATGAAGCAAGAGGGGTGTGTGAAGAAGTGTTAAACGGCTCGGACGGGCATATAATCATACCGATTAAGTCGGCTCAGTCCTTCAACGCTTCGATAGCCGCCGCCATCGTCCTCTGGGAAATGGCAAGATAAAGGCAATCTGCGTAGGGGCGACCATTGGTCGTCCGCTCGCTTGATGTAGGGACCGGCGTCCTCGACGGTCCGCCTTAATCAATTCGTGCGAAGCACACAATAAAAAAGCCTCCCTTGTCTAAAGGGAGGGGAACCATCGGAACGATGGTGGAGGGATTCAGGACGCTTCGACTTAATAAATGTGATTTATCACACCTCAATGTTTACAAAAGAAAGACATCACTCAGAAAGGCAGATAAATGAATAAATTACTATACATCAGCCTTGCTGAGCAGATGAAGTTCAGGGAAGGCGAAACAGTTGAAATGCTGCGTAATGCAGGCTCGATAGAAGCACTTTACGATTCCGTGATGTCGGTAAATCTCGCCGACAATATGGCTCATGCTGAGCAGATTTTAGAAGCCTGTGAGCAGAAAGGCATAAACATAATCACAATAGAGGACCGCCGCTATCCGGAGGTACTGCGCACAATCGAAAATCCGCCAATCGTACTTTACTACAAAGGCGTCTGGCGGGATTTGTCGCAAGGTCTTTCGATAGCAATGGTCGGCCAGCGCAAAGCGACTGCAACAGGCAAAATGAATGCCGAGCGGTTTGCCCACGAGCTGGCAAAAAACAATGTCAATATAATCTCCGGTCTTGCTGCAGGCATCGACGGCGCATCACACAGGGGCGCCATCAAAGCGGGCGGCTTTACAGTCGGCGTGCTGGGGACAGGGGTTGACGTATATTATCCTGTTGAAAATGCAGGACTGATGCGCACTATGGCAAAGGATCATCTTGTAATCAGCGAGTTTCCGCCGGGCACAGGGGGATATCCGACCAACTTCCCGAAGCGAAACCGCATAGTCGCCGCCTTGGCTAACGGCACATTCGTCGTTGAAGCGCAGGTCAAAAGCGGCTCGCTTATCACGGCAAGACTTGCCCGCCAGATGCACAGGGACGTTTTCGCCCTTGTTGACCATTCGGAAGGCTGTCAGAGCCTTATCGCAAAGGGACAGGCGATAGCTGTGAGAAATGCAGAGGATATCCTTGACCATTATGCGCCAGAAGGCGATAAAACTATAGAAAAATCGCAGAAAAAGAGCGAAAAACCGCTGACCGAGGAAGAAGTAGAGATTCTGCGTCTCATCGCTCTCGGCAAATATAAAGAAGAAATAAGCGCCCTTATGGAGCTTGATATTTCCAAGGTCACAAGGCGCATAAATATGCTTGAAATACGGGGATATGTCGTAAAAACAGGCCATTCAAAATATGAAATATCAGAAAGGGCTATTAAATGAGCATACTGTTGATAGTTGAGTCACCGGCAAAGGCTAAAACACTGGTGAAATATCTTGGAAGCGATTATGTTGTAAAAGCTTCCATGGGACATCTGAGAGATCTGCCGAAAAAGAAAATCGGCATTGATATAGAAAACGATTTCGAGCCTGTCTATCAGGAAATAGACGGCAAGGACAAGATTATAAATGAGCTTAAGAAGGCTTCCGAAGAAGCCGACTTCGTCTATCTCGCAACCGACCCCGACCGCGAAGGCGAGGCTATTTCATGGCATCTCAAGGAGATGCTTGAACTTCCTGACGAGAAGACAAAGCGAATCACATTCAACGAAATCACTAAAAAAGCAGTTACCGAAGCTGTAAATCAGCCTCGTGACATAGATATGAACCTTGTCGATGCCCAGCAGGGCAGACGAATTCTCGACCGTATCGTGGGCTATCAGCTCTCTCCATTCCTCTGGAGAAAGGTGCGAAGAGGTCTTTCTGCAGGTCGTGTGCAGACGGTTGTCACACGTCTTGTCGTCGACAGAGAAAGAGAAATCAATAACTTCAAGGCTGAGGAATACTGGACAATCGACGTCACACTTTCCCAGAACAACAAGGAGTTTGTTTCCCATTTCTACGGCAGTGAAACAGGCAAGGTCGAGCTCCACAACGAAGAGGAAACAAAGGTCATCCTCGAAGGCATCAAGGACCAGCCTTACGAAGTAAAGTCCATCAAGAATGCCAAGAAAAAGAAGCGTTCAATGCCTCCTTTCATCACATCCTCCCTCCAGCAGGATGCCTCCCGTAAGCTCGGCATGACAGCTAAGCGTACAATGGCTGTCGCTCAGGAATTGTATGAAGGTGTTGAAATTCAGGGTATGGGCGCAACAGGTCTTATCACTTACATGAGAACCGACTCGCTCCGTGTTTCCGACGAAGCTATAAAGGCAGGAAGAGATTATATTCTTTCTCGTTTCGGCAAGGAATTTTTGCCTGACAAGCCAAAGGTATACAAGACAAAGAAGGGCGCTCAGGACGCTCACGAAGCTATCCGCCCTACAAACCCTGGTCTTGCTCCTGAGGAAATCAAAAAGAGCCTTACAAACGACCAGTTCAAGCTCTATAAGCTCATCTGGTCCCGCTTCATCGCGTCCCAGATGAAGGATGCAACTTTGGACACAATGTCCATCGACATCGAATGCAACGGTCATATTTTCCGTTCCACAGGCTCTCTTGTGACATTCCCTGGCTATCTGGGCATTTATCAGGAAAGCTTCGATGAGGCTCAGGACGAAGAAATGGCGCTTCCGCCAATGAATGTGGGCGATAAGCCTCTCCACATAAAGACAGAGGATAAGCAGCACTTCACACAGCCTCCTGCACGCTATACAGAAGCGTCTCTCATCAAGGCTATGGAAGAACGCGGCATCGGCAGACCATCCACTTACGCTCCTACAATCTCCATAATCACAGACCGTGAATATGTTGTAAAGGAAAACAAGACACTTAAGCCGACACTTTTAGGCGAAGCTGTAACAGACCTTATGGTCGATAAGTTCAGCAGAATTGCCGACTCCAAGTTTACAGCCGAAATGGAAAACCAGCTCGACGAAGTTGAACACGGCAAGAACTACAAGGAAGTTCTTCGCGAGTTCTATGCAGACTTCGATGCTTCCATGAAGAAGGCTGAAAAGGACCTTGAAAAGACAAAAATCAAGGTCAAGGACGAAGTCACAGATGTGCCTTGCCCTAACTGCGGCGAAATGATGGTGGTGAAATCCTCCCGTTTCGGCAAATTCCTCGCCTGCCCTCGCTATCCTGAGTGCAAGACAACAAAGCCGATAACTGAGGATATGAATGTGCCTTGCCCTGTCTGCGGCGCAAAGCTTCTCAAGAAGAAGTCCAAGAGCGGCTATTATTACTATGGCTGTGAAACATATCCAACCTGTGAGTTTATGACATGGGATAAGCCGACAGACAAGAAGTGTCCTAAGTGCGGCGGCGTTGTATATAAGAAGTATACAAAGCTTGAAAAGAAGAATCTCTGCTATACACCGAACTGCGGCTGGGAAGAGCCTCTTGCAACAAAGCGCGGAAGAAAGAAGGCTGAGGAAACAGCCGAAGGCGCAGAGGAAGCAAAGACAACAAAGAAGCGCACAACCAAAAAGGCTGCAGCGGCAGAAACAGCAGAAGCTGCAGCAGAAAAGCCAAAGCGCGGCAGAAAGAAAAAGACAGAAACAGAAGAATAGGATGCACCTTCGGTGCACGATATGTGCGTTGCACACGATATTCGACAGGTCGAGCGATATGCACATAAAGGTGTGACAAGTCACATCTGATAAGCAGATGGAGATGTTGTAGTCATAAGATAATTCGTAGGGAACGACGTCCCCGACGGTCAGTATATGACAAAGTCACTCATTTGGCTCCCTCATAGAGCCACCCCAACAAGCAGGCTTGTAGGGGACCCCGGTGGGAGCTGGCAGCCGTAAGGCTGACTGAGGGAGTGAACTTAACAAATCTGTGCGTAGCACACCTTTCATTCCGCAGGAATATCTCGCATCCAGCGGATATATCGCATTTATATATCGCACGCACAGTGTATATCGCGTGCCGAAGGCACCAACCCATATTCAATTCATTCAATAAAAAGGAAAAATCCATGCCAACTATAAAAGTTATAGGCGCCGGACTTGCCGGCAGTGAAGCTGCCTGGCAGCTTGCTATAAGAGGCATCAAGGTCGAGCTTTATGAAATGAAGCCGATTCAGATGACCGAAGCACATAAATCAGAAAATTACGGTGAGCTTGTCTGCTCAAACTCCCTTCGCGGAGCAAGTCTCACCAACGGCGTAGGTCTTTTAAAAGAAGAAATGCGCCAGCTCGGCTCGCTAATTATGGAGTGTGCCGATGCAACAAAGGTCGAAGCAGGGGGAGCTCTGGCTGTCGACCGTGAAAAGTTCTCAAAAATGATAACCGATAAGATTAACTCCCACCCTAACATCACGGTTATCCACGAAATCGTAGAAAAAATCCCTGAGGGAGAAGTCATTGTGGCAAGCGGCCCTCTTACATACGGTCCTCTCGCCGATGACATCATTGAAAAGCTTGGCGCAGGCAGCGATCTGCACTTCTATGATGCAGCCGCCCCTATCGTCAGCTTTGAAAGCATTGATATGGATAAGGCGTATTTTGCCGCCCGCTATGATAAGGGCGAGCCTTCCTATATCAACTGCCCTATGGATAAGGAAACATACCTTAAATTCGTCGAGGAGCTGAAAAATGCCGAAGAAGCCGAAGTCCACGGATTTGAGGATTCCATGGTTTTTGAAGGCTGTATGCCTGTTGAGGTCATGGCAAGAAGGGGCGAAGACACTCTCCGCTATGGTCCTATGAAGCCTGTCGGTCTCCCTGACCCTAAAACAGGCAAAGAGCCTTATGCTGTTGTCCAGCTCCGCACAGAAAATGAGGAAGGCACCATGTACAATATGGTCGGCTTTCAGACACACTTGAAGTTCCCTGAACAGAAGCGTGTATTCTCCATGATTGGCGGTCTTGAGAAGGCTTCCTTCCTCCGCTATGGCGTTATGCACAGAAATACATTCATCAATTCACCGGGCAATTTGGACCAGTTCTATTGCCTTATCAAAGAGCCAAGAATCGCCTTTGCAGGTCAGATGACAGGTGTTGAAGGCTATGTTGAATCGGCGGCATCGGGCTTCTATGCCGGCATCAACAAGGCGTTTAAATTGCTGGGCAAAAAGCCGTTTAAGCTCGATTCCGATACAGCAATGGGCGCTCTGGCAAAATATATCAGCTCCTATGCGGGCAAGAATTTCCAGCCTATGAACGTCAACTTCGGCATTATCGACAGCCTGCCGTTCAAGGTGAGAGACAAACAGGAAAGATATTCAATCGTGGCTGAAAGAGCCCTGGCAAGTATTAAGCTTGCAAAAATGCAAGGAGGTTTTTAATGAAGATAATTCTCGATATGATGGGCAGTGACGACGGCGCAAAGGCTACAACCGAAGGCGCAGTCATGGCGCTTCGTGAATACGGCGAAGAATATGTTCTCGTTGGCGATGAAAAGCAGATAAAGGCTGTCCTTCGTGAGCTTGGCGAAGAAAACAATCCAAAGCTTCAGATCGTACATACAGATGAAGTCGTCACAATGGAAGACGACCCTAATGCCCCTGTCCGCACAAAGAAGAACAGCTCGATGGCTGTCGCTCTCAGTATGCTTGCAAAGGGTGAAGGCGATGCTGTCGTTTCCGCAGGCTCCACAGGCGCATTCCTGACTGGCGCTACACTCATCGTAAAGCGCATCAGAGGTATCCGCAGAGCAGCCCTCACACCTATCGTACCTAACGCAAAGAGCGGCTCTGTTCTCATCGACTGCGGTGCCAATGTCGAATGTACATCGGAAAACCTCTATCAGTTTGCCTTCATGGGCTCTCTCTATGCAGAGCATTATATGGGCATCAACAAGCCTCGTATTGCTCTCATCAACAACGGCGCAGAGGAAACAAAGGGCACAGAAGTCTATGTTGAAACTCACAAGCTCCTCAAAGAAGCACACAACAACGGCGAAATCAACTTTGTCGGAAATGTGGAAGGCAGAGATGTGCCGCAGGGAGTGTGCGATGTTATTGTAGCTGACGGCTTTACAGGCAATATCCTTCTCAAGACTATCGAAGGCGTTGCAATGTTCTTTATGAACGAATTCAAGGCAATTCTCAATGAGACTATGCTCACAAAGGTGGCAGGCGCTATTGTTAAGCCTGGTATGCGTGCATTAAAGCACAGAATGGACTATACAGAAATCGGCGGCGCTCCTCTTCTCGGCATTTCCAAGCCTTGCGTAAAGGCTCACGGCAGCTCCAATGCCAAGGCGTTCAAGAGCGCTATCAAGCAGGCTATTCTCTACGCAAACAGCGGCACTATCGAAAAGATTGCCGAAAAGCTTGGTAAATAATTTTTCAAAACCTATTGACAAACTAAAGTTTCTTTTCTATACTTAACTTAAAATCAAGGTATATTTTATACCACCATTTTATCAGGTATTTGGAGGAAAATATGGTATTTGAAAAATTGCGCGCACTTATCGTTGAAACATTGGAAATAGACGAAGATAAGATCACTATGGACGCAACATTTGACGATCTTATGCTCGACTCTCTTGACCTTGTAGAACTTGTTATGGCTGCTGAAGATGAATTTGACATCCACGTTGAAGACGACGCTCTTGACGGACTCGAAACAATCGGCGATGTTGTAGATCTTCTCAC
>JAFSBG010000035.1 GCA_017441945.1 Clostridia bacterium | reverse complement strand
TTTTTAATGTCTTTAATTCCTATTCATCATCTTCCGAGTTGCTCATACGCTTCTTTGTGATGAGAAGTATGCACGAGCCGATGACCATAATGCCGCCGACGATGTAGAAAATCGTTGTGCCGATGCCGCCTGTCGAAGGCAGGTCAGTACCGCTCATATTGGCAATATAGTAAGGTGCTGGCTCTGCATCCATAACACTGGATGCAATGAAGACATCAACAGCGTCTGTCAGAAGATTATATCCGTTAGGAGCCTTTATTTCAAGCAGGAAATATGTACCGCATGGAAGAATGCCGGAAGATGCATAGCCGTTTTCATCTGTTGTGAGAATGAGATTATTGCCATTTTCGTCCAGCACATTGGTTACAGCACACTTGACACCGTTTACAACGATGATTTTCGCGGTTTCATCACCGGCCACCGCAGGCTGATATACTTCAAACTGCGCACCTGCAAGGAATTTATCTTCATTCTTGGCATCGTGCTTGATAATTTCAAATTGACCTTCCAGATCGTCCGGTGTAGGTGGGAAAAACGGTGGCTCTTCAGGCGGTGTTACCATCTCGTTCTTAGGATAAAGCGAAACTATGTTTATTGTTTCAACGGTGACTGTACCATCACTATTTGTTGTGCTGATTTCCTGAGGAAGAGCGATATAGAATGGCTCGATAACGCTTTTAGTCTTATCCTTGTTGTGCTCTTCGATAACAAGATATGTGCCCTTATCAAGTGCGATAGCACCATAGCCTGTTGCATCTGTTGTGAAGGAGCCTGCCTTGTTTTCCTCGGTTGCATACTGGGCAATTTCTTCCTCTGTAGGAGCTATTGCGAGGTCAACTTCGGCTTCAACTTTATAAATATTGAATGTTATATCGGAAATAGGAAGCTGTGTGTTCTTATCTGTCTTGTAAAGGCGGAGACCTGTTTCAAAATCTTCCTTTTTGAAGCCAAATTCTTCTTCGGCGTGGACATTTGTCAAGCCCTGAGATACGCCTACAAGGCTCTGGGAAGCACCGCGGCCGCCTTCAGGCTCATAGAAATATACGCCCTTGGCAACAGTCTGTGTGCCGGAAACAGTGACCTTGATAGTGTCTTCGTCCTTAGCCATTACAGACATTGGCATAACAGTTTCGCCGTATAATGAGCGGGCAGATGTGTCAGTTACGATTTTATTGCCGTCTGCATCAATGTGATAGCTTTCAACATATACATTGAGCTCGTCGCTTGCGGCACCAGCGTGGTTGAGGTGTACATACATACCGACTTCGAATGTGTCATTGCTGCCGGGAACAAGCTGAGCGCGTGTGACTTCGACATCGGAAATAACTATCTGGTCATCATCTGCCTCAACGCCTTCGAGTTTGCAGAGGAAATATGCGAGATTGTTTACACGATATTCTGCACGAGCATCATAACTTCGCTGTCTCTTGCCAGGCTGCCATTCCCAGGTTTCGTTTGTAAAATCATGGAGAGGTGTGAAATATATTCCTGTATTTTTAGGAACATTAACAGTTGCAAAATAGCCAAGACCATCCTTTGCACCGTCATTGGAATTTGCATAAGTCCAGACGGCCATCTGTACAGCGGAAATCATATCGGAGCGGTTAAGGCTGTCAACAAAGTCTTTTTTCATTCCATTTTCAATAAGGAATGCCTTCATCTCATCCATAGTTACATAAGGATAGGAGTTGAGAAGAATTGCGCGGATATGCTTGGATGCTTCTTTACCGTAGTAATTGCTATCTTCAAGATTTACACGCTTGTAGTCTGTTGTGTATTCAAGACCTGTTTCCACGTCACAGCAGTATACAACCTCATAGTTGCTTTCGCCCTGAGAATACAAGCCGCTTGGTGTCCATGAAGTTTTACCGTCAGATGTATCTACAAGAATAAATGTCTGAGGAATCTGTCCGGAAACCATATAGTTACTTACCTCGTAGCCAAGACCGGTACCACCCTTGACAGCTTCAAATGTGTATGCATCTTTTCGTGGTGTTACAGAGAATGTACCACCTTCAAAAACTGTAGGTAAATCATTATTGAGCTTTTCGACGAGTACAGGATCGACTTGTGCTTTCTGCACATCTGTAAGCGCATCATAAGCCTGCTGTGCAACCAGTCTTGCGGGGAACATTTCTGCAACATAAGTTTCATAGCCTTCACGGGCGGCATTATGCTCTTCGGCTATAGCCGTGTCTGTCGTTCCCGTGTCGTAATGGTTATTTTTTACAGTATACTCGCTTCTTTTATCCTGCATTGTCTGCAGAGAGTCGATAGCATCGAGCTGAGCTTCAACAGCCGTCACCGCCTCATCTTTAGTCTCAGTAGCCATTGCCACAGGGACAAAAATGCCGGCAATCATACATAATACCATCGTGAGGGAAAGGAATTTCATAATCGATTTATTCATACGCGATATCCTCCTGTAAGAGTTTGAATCTATAGAAACATAATATTAGCTATATATAATAATTATACACCTGTATTATATATATGGCAAGGAAAAATTGGAAATTTCAGATAAAAAAGTACAATAAAATGTACTTTTCTCCCTGAAAAAATATAATAAATGCCGAGAAAAATATAGTACTGAGTCCGTAATTTTGGTAACAAAATAAAGTTTTATCTTATTTTGTCGAAAAAAAGTCACAAGAAAAAGTCACAAAATAACGAAAATCGGTTGATTTTAAACTTTTTATGTGATATAATGGTCACAAAGAAAAAACTTGTTACCGGATGGAGGTCTTATGGCAGAGATAAGAAGACAACCGATAAAAATAAATATGCTGGGCGCATTTTCCATGGAATATGATGGAAATGTGCTGACAGACGAAAAGAGCCGTACAAAGCAGGTCTGGCTGCTGCTCAAATACCTGCTGACAAACCGTCACCGCGAGGTCACAACGGAAGAGCTTGTGGACATTCTCTGGGAAGATGGAATTGATAATCCTAACAACGCCCTGAAGAATCTTGTTTACCGTCTGCGAAACCTTCTCGATGCCGTCGGCAGAGGTGAAAACGGCGAGTATATCATCAATAAACGCGGTATCTGCCGCTGGAATAACCAGATTGAATGTATAATCGACATTGAGGAGCTTGAAAAAGCCTATATCAACGCGGAAAATGATCCTACTGCCGAAAATTACAACGATGTTATCCAGCTTTACAGAGGCGATTTCCTCGCATCTTTCAGCTATGAAAAATGGGTGGTGCCTCTTGCTGTAAAGTATAAGAATATCTTCTTCGACAGCGTAAATAAATGCTGCGAGATACTGAAAAAGGACGGCAGATATGAGGAGATAGACCTTGTGGCATCCAAAGCCGCAAAGATAGACCCGTTTGTTGAAAGCTCCCATATCGCAAAAATGCGCGCGCTTTTCGCAATGGACAAGAAGAAGGAAGCTATGGCGTATTACGAATATGTCAACGACCTTTTCTACAGTGAGCTGGGCGTCATTCCGTCTGAAGAGCTTCGCTCGATTTACAACGAAATCGTAAGAGGTGTAAAGGCTATAGAAGCCGATATCCTCAATATCAAGGAAGATTTGCGTGAAAAGCCTGAAGGCGACGGTATTCACGGCGCGTTCTATTGCGAATACGAGGTTTTCAAAAGCGTCTACCGCAGAGAGGCAAGAACTCTCGAACGCAGCGGACAGTCGATTTTCGTGGCTCTCTTCACAGTTTCATCCGCTTCGGGCGGAGGTCTTTCGCAGGATAAGAATGAACAGATGATGGAGCTTCTAAGAGATGTCCTTGTGGGCAGTCTCAGACGCGGCGACGTGGTCTCCCGTTACAGCCCATCCCAGTATATCGTTATGCTGCCGACAGTCACTTACGAAAACAGCGATATCATCGTAAAACGTATCCGCAAAGCCTTCAGCGAAGTTTATAAGGGCAGCGTTGTGACACTTGAATGTAAGGTCACACCGATAGAGCCTGCTGTTTAAGGGGGCGTTATTATGGTTAAAAAGCCACAGTACACCAGCGCGGCAGTCCGCTCTGTGTTCTGCCTTGACAGCATGGATGACTATGATTACAAAGGCAGACTTTATATCGGCACAGAAAAGACAGGCTTTGCCGTTTCAGGCATCGGAGATATGGTGAAAGTGCTTGAATATGTGTTCGATTACTGCAATTTCCCTCAGGCATCCCATGAAAACCGAAGTTTTTTTGGCGCAAACAGGAATAATGATGAAAAGAGGAAGGCATATATGGAAGAAAGAAAGATAGACTCCCAGCCTGAGCCACAGGGCGATAAGGCGACATTTATCGTGCAGGTGCAGTTCAGACAGAATGCCACATGGCAGGGCACTGTGCAGTGGGTGGAAAAGGGTGTTACCCAGCGCTTCAGAAGTGAGCTGGAACTTATGAAGCTTATGAATGAAGCTGCCGATAACGGTGAGCTGGCTAAATGGTAAAGCAACAGAAAATTAAATAAAAAAGTCATAAAATAATATTTTATGACCAAAATGCTTGACAAGCTGTGACTATTATACTATAATATAGTCACAGCTTTTATTTTTATAGGCAAATTGCGCCTGTATATGTGACCGAATTAAAATTGCGAAGCAGGGAATATGAAAAACAGAACGAAAAATATCATCGGAAACATCCTCATCGTTTCGGGAGTTCTTCTCATAGTCTGCTTTCTCTGGATAAACTGCTCGGGAAGAGTTTATCAGCAGCTCTATAGCTTTTGGTACGAAAATATGGCAGACGAAAACGTGACTATGGACGATGATTTCCTCTCCTATGACGATTTGCCGGAAGCTCTCAGACGAGGTCAGTCGCTGATATCGAGCAATGCCGACCCGGGACTTGAAAGAGAAGAGCCGACAGAGGACATCCCCCTTGTGGAAACTCCGACTGAAAATACAACTGAAGAAACTACAGCCGCCACTGAGGAAAAACCAAAGGAAAAGAAGCTCGTTCCTGTGTTTGATACGGTGAAACTTGTGGATTATTCCGAAAGAAGCGGCTACCAAAGCTATGATATGGGGCTCGTTGTACCGCGTATGGGTGTCAGATCAAGAATTGTCAACGGCACAAGCCTTGCCGCCCTCAAAAAAGCGCCGGGACTTTATGAAACTTCCCGCCTGCCTTGCGAAGGGGAAGGCAATGTCATCATAGCCGCCCACCGCGATGTCTATGGCGCATGGTTTTACAGCATAGACAAAATCCGCGAAGGGGATAAACTCAGGATATATTTTGAAGATAAGATATATGTCTACGACTACAAAGACACAAATATCGTTGAAAAAAACGACTGGAGCCTGCTTAAAGAAGGCGAAGAGCAGATGCTTATTCTGACATCATGCCATCCGAAAGGCACCAGCGAAAAGCGCATCATTGTCCGTGCAGTGCTCAGCGATATCGTACAGAGATAAGGAGAAATTATGAAAAAATTAGTATCGATCATGCTGCTTATAGCAACGCTGTTTACAATGACGGCAGGTGCGGCGGCAACTGTAAAGAAATCCAACAAGTCGGTCATCGACGTTTCCACAATGAAGGACGGCTATTTCACAGCCAGCTACAACGGCGGCACAGAAAAACGCATAAAGGTCATGGTGGAAAAAGGCACACAGCGTTATACATACGACCTTAAAAACAACGGCGAAAGCGAAGTTTACCCATTCCAGATGGGCGACGGTCAGTACAGACTACGTGTCCTCCGCAATACAACGGGCACAAAGTACAGCGTGCTCAACACATTCAATGTTGATGTGAAGATGGAAAACCCACATTCCCCGTTTCTCCACAGCAGCCAGTATGTAAATTATTCCGAAAGCTCCAATGTTGTAAAAACAGCCCGTGAGATCACAAAAAATGCCAAGACAGACCTTGAAAAGGTCGATATCGTATACGGTTACGTTGTAAACGCCATGAAATACGATACATACAAGGCAAAAACAGTACAGAGCGGCTACCTTCCTGACGTTGATATGGTGGTTGCGGCGAAGAAGGGCATCTGCTTTGACTATGCGGCAGTTATGGCGGCAATGACACGCTCTCTCGGCATCCCGACAAAGCTTGTCACAGGCTATGTTGCTCCTAATAACGGCTACCACGCATGGAACGAAGTCTATATCGAAGATATCGGCTGGATAAAGACAGGCAAGCTCTACTTTGACGGTGTCAAGTGGACAACAATGGACCCTACATTCACATCTTCCGCAAAGAACAGCGATTCCATCGCAAAGTTCATCGGCAACGGCACAAACTACAGCATCAAGTACGTATATTAGTATTTAACATACGGTCATCATAAATTAAATTGCACATAATCCCCTTTCCAATATATACTTTCTCCTTCCCATATATCAGGAAAGGGGTGTCGTGCAAGGAAAACATCGAGGAAATAATGAAGAATAAAAACCAACTCACTGAGGAAGAGATCTCAATATTCTGTATGCAGGCAGCATATCTGCTCAAAGCAGGCGTGCCGCTGTATGACGGTCTTTCCGCCGGTATGAGCGATATGAAGAATAAGAGAATACAGCAGGTCTTTTCAAGCGTCGGCGAAAGCATCATGATGCAGAATACCCTTGAAAAAAGCCTCCGTGACACAGATTGCTTCCCTGAATATGTCTGCAGTATGGTGGGTTTAGGCGAAGCATCAGGACGCCTTGAAGATGTGTTTTTATCTCTATCAAGCTATTATGACAAGGAAAAACGCATTAAAAACAGCCTTAAACAGGCGGTAACATACCCTGCGGCACTATTTTTCATAATGTCTCTCGTGGTTTCGGTCCTTGTTTTCAAAGTCCTTCCGATGTTTGCGCGAATATTCGCCCAGCTGGGCGGCTCGGTCTCGTCAGCAGCCGAATCAATGATGAATTTCGGCAAGGCGGCAGGCATCTTTGCCCTCGTTATCATTCTTGCGGTAATGGCAGCGGCAGTATTCGTGATTATTTACGGAAAAAGCGAAAAAGGCAAAGTGAAGCTTGAAAAAACAGCGATAAAAATGCCTTTTATCAGAGATATAGTATCAAAAAGTTCGGCGGTACGCTTTGCTTCAGCAATGTCTCTCGCCCTCTCATCAGGCTCCTGCCTCGATGAAGCAATGACAATGGCATCCGATGTGATGGAAAACTCGGTTGTGCGCGAAAAGATAAACGCTGTGAAAAACGATATATACAGTGGCATCAGCTTCGGCGCGCTGCTTGAAAAGGTGGGAGTTTTCCCTGCAATGTTTTCCCGTATGGCGGGCATCGGTATGAAAACCGGCAATCTGGACGAAGCCATGAAAAGACTTTCGGGCATCTACGCAGATGAGCTTGAAGACAGCGTAAGCTCTCTTATCGGCGCTGTAGAGCCGATTCTCGTCGGCATAATCGCCCTTGTGGTCGGTATGATTCTCGTATCCGTCCTCCTTCCGCTGACAGGCGTTATGGCGGCAATAGGTTAGAAAATGAACAGAAAAACGGTAATTCTGGCGGTGATACTCGTCATCGCAGTTATGATAATGATAAACAATGCCGACGACAGCCTGAACGACGAAAGGCTGGAAAATCTTGCACAGGCTGTGCATAAAAGCGCCGTCTCCTGCTATGCCATCGAAGGCTTTTATCCCGCCGACATTGAATATTTAAGAGAAAACTACGGGCTTATGATAGACGAAAGCAAGTACACCGTCATTTATGACGCCTTCGCTTCCAATATCCTGCCTGAAATAACGGTGCTTCCCAATGAATAACAGACATTCCCACGGCATCTTCCTTCTTGTGCTCTACCTGACATTTGCAATATTCACCCTTGCGCTGACAGTGACAACCGCATCAGTCTATGAAAATATCAGCTCAGGCATGGAGGAAAACCATTCGGTCCGCACAGCGCTGTCATATATTTCCACAAAAATGCGTCAGGCGGACGACGTAAAAATCGAAAACGGACAGATAACCATAGCCGAAGACGACTGCGTAAGCCGTATTTACTATCACGATGGCAGTCTTACAGAATATTTCGGCGAAGCCGATGCCGAATTTGAAGCAGAGTACGGCGATGAAATAATAACTGCCGATTCCTTTGAAGCAAAGGAAGAAAACGGCGATATTTACATAGAAATCGGCATAAACGGCAGGGTTTATCCCCTTGATTTCGCACAAAAGGTGAACTGATGAAAATAAGAGAAAGAGCGGCAGCCCCACTGCTGGAAATGATAATTTCAATAATGATACTGGCTTTTGCCGGGGTGGTGACGCTTGGCATCTTTCTTTCGGCACGATATACAGGCATCCTGTCATCTGATAAGACCAACGCAATGTACAAGGTGCAGAATGCCATAGAAATGGCAGAAAATAAAGATTTTACACAGTATTTCGATGAAAACTGGAATGAATGTGACGAAAATGATGCTGTTTTCGCCCTCAATGTCACAGGCAATGAAAAAGACGGACTTTACGAAGGAGTGGCTTCCTGCGTGAAAACAGAGGCTTATCCATTTTTAGAGGCAGGCTCAGAAAAGCTGTGCGCCATAGATTTCGGGAGGGCAGTACGATGAAAAACACCCGAATCCCAATCGGCGCCGCCCTCATCTTTACGGTTTTCACAGTGATAATGCTGGCATCCTTTGCCGCACTTGCAATCTCAACGGCGAATGCCGACCTCGCTTTGACAAACAGGGCGGAAAAGACAATGATGGAATATTATTCCCTCGACAGAGAGGCGCAGACAAGGCTGAGTCAGCTGGAAAACGGCGAAAATGCTCAGTTTGAGGTGGCGGGCGAAAGCGCAACTCTCCATGTCAGCGCAAAAATGGAAAATAATCAGCTTGAAATAGAAGAATACCGCCTTGTATCCAATGTAAGTGGTGAATACGGCGGAAATATCCTTGAATTATGGGACGGAAATTAAAATGATTCTTGAAGAAATCCTTAAAAATGCAATAGCGAAAAACGCATCCGACATCTTCCTTGTGGCAGGCTATCCTGTCGGCTTCAAAATCGACGGCTGCCTTATCAAACAGAGTGATGAGACTCTCAAGCCTGAACACACTCTCGAATATGTAAAGGGAATCTATGACCTTGCAAACAGAGGTGAAATGGAGCGCCACATCGAAGAAGGTGACGACGATTTTTCCTTCTCTCTCCCCGGCGAAGGACGTTTCAGAGTCAATCTCTATAAACAGCGCGGCTCGCTTGCTGTAATTATGCGCGTGGTGCATTTTGATCTGCCGGACTATAAAAAGCTTGGTATTCCTGAGTCTGTAATGGATTTGGGCAAGAAAACAGGCGGCCTTGTCCTTGTGACAGGTCCTGCAGGCTCGGGCAAGAGCACAACTCTCGCCTGCCTCATCGACCGCATCAACAAAACTCGTGAAGGTCACATCATGACACTTGAGGACCCTATCGAATTCCTCCACCGCCATAACAGATGCATAGTCAGCCAGCGTGAAATTTCCATCGACACTCAGGACTATGTGACGGGGTTAAAGTCTGCCCTCCGCCAGTCGCCTGACGTCATTTTCATCGGTGAAATGCGCGATGCAGAAACAATAAATATAGCTATCACAGCGGCAGAAACGGGCCATCTCGTACTGTCCACATTACATACACTGGGCGCGGCAAATGCCATCGACAGAATAATCGATGCCTTCCCGCCAAATCAGCAGAATCAGGTGCGTGTACAGCTTTCAATGGTGCTGCAGGCTGTCGTTTCCCAGCAACTTGTGCAGGGCAAGGACGGCGGCAGAGTGCCTGCATTCGAAGTCATGACGGCGACAAACGCTGTGCGAAATCTCATCAGAGAATCAAAAATGCACCAGCTCGAATCGATAATGCATTCCGGCATGGCACAGGGCATGAAGACAATGGATTCCAGCCTTATGGAGCTTTATCGACAGGGCAAAATCACAAGAGAGAATGCTCTCACACACTCATTCAATTTCGATGCAATGGCACGAATGGTGGGTTAAGATATAATCTCTGCGTCTTTGCGCAGGTTTATATATAAGACAATTTAATATTTTCATTTTTAGCAGAAATCTTCAAAATTGCGCATTTAATGCGCCTGAAATCGTTAAATATTGTTTTAAATATTTAAAAAATACAAAAAAGAAAGGGGAAAAACACATGAAGATCAAGCTGAAAAGAATGACCAGCCTGATGCTCGCAGTTCTTATGGTATGCGGTATGTTTCCAATGCCGTCGTTTGCCGCAGAGGAAGCAGATTTAACACCTCCGTCGGCGATTTACGGCAAAGATGGACTCGTTGACAAAAATGCCGATAAGAATGCAACACTCAGTGACGGTCAGGTGATTCTCACCAAAGAAGCGAAACCTACAAGTGTTCCTAATCAGTACGAAATCACTCTTACTGTACGCGGCAAAGGCGCCAAGACAACAACTCCGGGCGCTGACATCGTCCTTGTAATGGACAAGAGCGGCAGTATGGGCGACAGAGGCATGGAAGCGCTCGAAGAAGCAGCTGAAGCCTTTATTGACATCGTACTGGCAGAAGGCAAATCCAATCGTGTATCTCTTGTAGAGTATAACTATGCTGCTACATCGGCAACAAAGTTCTATACATCTGCCGAGAGACAGGCTGCCAAGAATGCAATTCCAGAAAATTGTACAGGCGGCACAAACACACAGGATGGTTTGTATCAGGCAAGAATTAAGCTTGCAGAAAGCAATGCATCCAAGAAGTTTGTAGTTCTTATCTCTGACGGTAAGCCTACTTACAACGCTATCCCAATTATCAATGCTCAGTGGAGCGGCTCACGTTCTGACAGAAAAAACAATAATTATTCGGATGGTGACAAGGGTAATCTTAACTGGTACACACCAGAATGGGGTTACTATGCAAGCTGGAGTAGAATTGATTCATCAAAGGATATGACGGCTATAACAGGCTACGATTATTCTATGCGTTCCGGTGACGGTAGTGATGATAGCTATAATGGCTATGCGCTTGGTGTTCTTAAGAGTGACAACACAAAGACTCTCATTTACACTGATGATATCAGAATCAACAGCAGTGATGCAGCTATCTATGAAGCAGGACTTATCAAGGGTACAGGTGCTGAAATTTACACAGTATCGTATATTACAAGCAATGCTTCAAATGACGCCAGGGAAACTCTCAAGTCCATTGCAACAACAAATACAAAGGATAAGACTTACACTTACACAACAAACAGTGACCTTACCGATGTATTCAAGGCAATCGGTGAATCCATCGACGAAACTGTTTCGGGCGGCGTAAGTGACCCAATGGGCAGCTACATTGACATCGGTGAAACCACAAAGGTTACAGGCGAAATCCAGAACAAGGGTAACTACAAGGTTTCCAACGGTACTATCAGCTTTGAAGGCAACACATTCACATGGTCTCCAAATGTAAGTGAGAATGAAGAATCCACACTTTCTTACATCGTTGAGCTTGACGTTGAAGCAGAAGGCTTTATCCAGAATGAAGTCTATAAAACAAACGGAACAACTACTATGGAATACACCATCGGCGATGTAAAGCGCACAGGTGAGTTCAATGTTCCATCTGTAACAGGTACATACAGCCAGGTTTACAGAATTGGTTACCGTGTCAACGAAGATGGCAAGTACATCGATGCAAACGGCAATGTTGTGGCGGCTAAGGAAGAAGCTGTTATTTTCGCACAGGAAGCTGTCGGCAATCCTGATGCTGGAAACAGAAACCAGTGGAAGCCTGGCAGAAATGCAGTTGTAAATGCATTTGACGGCGGCAATAATTATGAGCTGGTATCTGAAAATGCTGTAAACTTCACAACAGACGGCAAAAACGTTTATGTCGCAGAGTTCAATTACGTAGTAAAACAGTACGATTATACTGTGGAATACTATGTTGACGGCGTTCATCAGGATTGGGATGAAACAGGCAAGGCTCCTCTGAATGCAGTTATCGATGATTACGAAAATAAGTGCCCAACAGGCTATAAGCTTCAGAAGGAAGAAAACCTCCCACTCACAATCACAACAGGCGAAAATGTCATCAAGATCTACTATGTAAAGGATAACTTCAATTACACAGTAAATTACTACTATGACGGCAAGATGGATGAATCCAAGACAGAAGAAAAATCAGCAGCTTACGGTGATGTGATTAAAACTTACACAGATAAGCCTGAAGAAGGTTATAAGTTTGATAAGACAGAAAACCTCCCTCTCACAGTATCTGAAAAGGCTGAAAATAATGTCATCAATGTCTATTATGTAAAGGACAACTTTGGCTATACTATCAGATATCATTATGATGGTATTCACGATGAGAGTGCAGATGTTACAGGCTCTGCAGAGTTTGGCAGCACTATCAATGAGTATCCTGACAAGATAAAGACAGGTTATAGACTTGATAAGACAGAGGGCTTCCCGATGACTATCAAGACAAGCGGCAACATAGCTGATGTATATTATGTAAGAGATGATTTTGGTTACACAGTTGAATATTACTATGACAATGTAATTGACAACGGAGCAACTGAAAGCGGCACAGCTAAGTTTGGCGAAAAGATCGAAACATACACAGATAAGATCAAGCCGGGCTATAAGTTGGTTGGAACAGAAAACTTCCCTCTTACAATCTCCGCAAATGAATCTGAAAATGTCATCAAGGTTTACTATGCAAAGGATACTTATACTTACACAGTAAATTATTACAAGGATTCCATTGCACCTGATAATCTCTTTAAAACCGAAACAGGCTCAGCTGAGTTTGGCACAGAAATCCCTTATTATGTAGCAGAAAATGTTCCTACGGGCTACAAGACCGAAGCGACTGTGGAAAATGTTGACGACGGTACAGTTACTGCAGATCCGGAAAAGAACATTGTAAATGTTATCTATGTAAAGGATTCCTTTGGCTATACAGTAGAGTACTATTATGACGGCGTAAAGGACGATTCCAAGACAGATTCTTTCACAGCAGAGTACAAATCGGTAATCGAGACATACGAAGATAAGAATATCACAGGTTATATTTGGGAAAAGGACAACGCTCCTCTCACGATCTCTGCGAATGCATCTGAAAATGTCATCAGGGTTTACTATGTAAGAGGTAACTTCGGTTACACAGTAAATTACTACTATGACAACGTAAAGGATGAGTCAAAGACAGATTCTTTTACAGCTAAGTTTGCTGATAAAATCACAGGCTATGCTGACAAGAACAAGACAGGCTATAAGCTCGATAGAGCAGATGGCATTCCTCTCACAATTTCTGCAAATGCTTCTGAAAATGTCATCAATGTCTATTATGTAAAGGATTCCTTCGGTTATACAGTAGAATACTACTATGATAACGTAAAGGATGACTCCAAAACAGAAAGAATTGAAGCTGTATTTGGCGAAACAATCAGCACATACGCAGAAAAGCCTGAAGTCGGTTATAGATTTGAAAAGGTAGAAGGCACACCTCTTACAATTACAGAAATCGCTGAAAACAATATTATCAGAGTATACTATGTAAGAGATAACTTCGACTACACAGTCAAGTATTACTATGACGGTGTATATGCTGAAGGTGAAGATGTAACAGGCACAGGCCTCTTTGAAGAAATCATCAGTGAATATCCAGACAAGATTATTGATGGTTACACTCTTGATGATGAAGTAAATATGCCTCTTACAATTACGGCAGATGAGACTGCAAATGTGGCTCACATCTACTATGTAAAGAACAACTACGGCTATACTATCAGATATCACTATGATGGTGTTTACGATGCACAAGAAGATGTAACAGGCTCTGCAGTATTCGGCAACTCCATCGAAACATATCCTGACAAGGTAAAGCGTGGTTACAGACTTGAAAAGGAAGTAGGTTTCCCAATCACAATTACAGCTGCAGCGGAAAATAACGTTGCTGATGTATATTATGTAAGAAACTCCTACGATTACATCGTAAACTACTACAAGGATTCTGTTGAAGAAGGCAATTTCCTCGGCACAAATACAGGTAATTCCAAGCTCTACGGCACACAGCTCGATGAAGCTATGGTAACAGCAGACCTCGGTGAAAACTGGCTCAATGCATTCCTCCCTGAAGGCTATCTTGCGGCGGAAGGCATCGAGGGCGCATACCCTGTAATCAATGTTGAAGGCAACGTCATCAATGTGGTTTACAGAAGAAGCAATGCTCTCCAGTACACAGTAAATTACTACAAGGATTCTGCTATCGATGAAAATCTCCTCGGCTCCGACGTGACAAACAACGTCACATTGGGCGATATGGTTTACCCTGACACATATCCTGTGCCAATGATGGCAATTTCTCTCTACACATTCGAAGTCTTCAAGTATCTCCCTGCAAGTTATGCAGAAGAAGCTGACATCGAAAATGCACCGCTTACAGTAGGCGCAAATGTCTCTGAAAATGTTATCAATGTAATTTACACAACACACAAGAGCGGCTCGCTCACAATCAACAAGTCGGTAGCAAACATTGAAAGCGAAGAAATCGGCACAGAGTTCCACTTTAAGGTAACTTATCCTGATGAATCCGTTGAATATGTAAGCGCTGTTATCACAGAAAATGAAGGCGAAAAGGCTATCGCTCCTGTCGTACTTACAGACCTCGCATGGGGCAAGTACACAGTAACAGAAGTTCTCCTCAGCAATGGCGAATATATCGAAGACCTTACATACTTCGATTATACCGTCAGCGGTGAAGGCGATGTTCATGTAGGCGGCGAAAACTTTGAAGCTGAAATCAACATCATCAACACACGCCGTGAAGGCGGCTCCCTTGTTATCAACAAGGTTGCAGAAGGTGATTTCGATCCTGAAGCAGTATATGAATTCGCTCTCTATCTCTCCCATATGAGATATAACGAAGTAACAGACGGCAATATCGAAGCAGCTCAGGCAGAGCTTGACGCTCTCACAGCGGCTCTCGAAAATGCACAGGCTGAACAAGAACTCAAGAAGGCTGAATACGATGCTATCATGGCAGAAGTAGTCAACGCAGAAGCAAATCTCGCTCTTGCAAAGAAGCCTATCGAAGAAGCAATGCTCGAGCTCGAAATGGCTATCGCAGAAAAGGTAGCGGCAGAAGAAAGCCTTAATGCTCTCAATGAACAGCTCGAAAAGGCAACTAATGCAGTAGCTCCTGTTGAGCCGGCTCTCGTTGAAGCTCCAGCTGAAGAAGCAGTGGCAGAGCCAGAAATGCCAAGTGAGCCAACAGCTCCTGTGGCACCTGTTGCTCCAACTCAGCCAACTGCCCCAACTCAGCCAACAGCTCCGGGCGAATTTACTGGCACAGCTCCAAATCCTCCATCTCAGCCAACTGTTGAAGAAGGCGCAGATGAAGAAACAATAGCAAATGCTCTTGCGGATTATGAAACAGCTTATGCAGCATACGAAACAGCTCTTGCAGCATTTGAAGCTGAAAAGACAGCTCACGAAGCTCTCGTTGCTCAGTATAACGCCGATGCGGCGGCATACGAAGGCGCAAAGGCAGCTTACGATGCTGAAATGGCAGTCTACAATGCAGACTATGCAAAGTATGAAGAAGACCTCAATGCATACAATACAAGCGAAGAAGTTGCGGCATACAATACAGCCAAGGCTGAGTATGACACAGCAATGGTCGCTTACAACGAAGCAAAGGCAGCTTATGATGCATACATGGCAAAGGTTGCAGCTTATGAAGCTTATGTAACTGCAAAGGCAAAGTACGAAGAAGACCTTGCTGCGTTCAACGCACTCAAGGCTTCCATCGAAGGTCTTGAAGCTCAGATTGCTGAAGCAGAAGCAATTCTCGCTGAAAAGAATACAGCTGTAACAGAAAAGCAGACAGCTCTTGAAGATGTAACAGAAGCTCAGGCAACACCAATTGAAGAAGCTGAAAAGGCTCTCGAAGAAGCAGAAGCTCTCGCATCCGAAAATGGCTCCGAAGCAGCTCTTGCAGCCCTCGAAAATGCTGAAAAGGCAGTTGCCGATGCTGAAAATGCAAAGGCAGAGGCTGAAGAAGCTCTCAGACATCTTATGTCTGTAAACGACCCGACAATGAGAAGCGCAGACGAAGTCATCCTCGTTGAAAACGAAGCGCTCACACCGATCGTTGAAAACGATGTTGTCATCGGCTACACATTCTTCCTCAAGTCGGGCGAAAGCCTCGTATTGGCAGACCTCCCTGCAGATGCAGTCTACGAAGTTATCGAAATTGATAACGGCGGCGCAGATGCAACATTTACAGGCGGAGAGCTTACAAATGAAGCAAATGGTCTTGTTGATATGGAAAACGGTACAGCGGTCACATTCACAAATGTGTTCGAATACGATAAGACTATCACAGTCACAAAGTCCTACAGCGGCAATGTTTATAACGGTACAGTTGTTATCGATATCTACATGGTAACAGAAAACGGCGACGTTCTCGTTGACACAGTACGTATCGCAGGCAACGGTTCTGAAACTATCATCGTCGATGCTTTCGGCGAATATAAGGCAGTTGAAAGAGAAGTTGAAAATTATTATGCGTCCTACGGTGAAAACGCAGTTCTCACAGAGGATAATATCAACGGCACTCTCACAGTTGTCAATACTTATGAGCCACCATACGTTCCGGACCCACCTCAGCCACCTGTAAATGATGACAATTACTACAAGGTAACTGTTGTTTACATCAATGAGGAAACAGGCGAAGAAATCTACGGCCGTTACACAACAGGCTCTATGATTGAAGGTTCCGAATACGATGTAAGCGGCGAAACAATGGTCGAAATTGAAGGCTTTGAACAGACAGGCGTTGAAGGCGAAGTTGCTGGCGTTCTCAATAACGATGTAACAGTAATCGTCTACTACGCACCATTCGAAGAAATCATTGAAGAAGAAGTTCCACTCACTCCTCCTGTTGAAGAAGAGATCATCGAAGAGGACATCCCTCTCACAGACCTTCCAAAGACAGGCGGCGTCAGCGGCATCGGCTTCTGCATGATCGGTCTTGCAGCTATCGCAGCAGGCACAATGCTCAAGCGTAAGGAAGAAGACGAAGATTAGTCTTTAAATAAAAAATACCACCCGTATAGGGTGGTATTTTTTTATATTATGATATTTTACTTGAGGTTTTCAACCATTCTTGTTGCAATGATGAGAGCCTGTTCGCGTGTTGCCTGAGCGTAGCCGATAGCCTTTTCAGCGTCAGTGATTGCCTTTGGCATGAACTTGCCCTCACTGCCCTGAATTATCTTGTTTGCTGCCATAAAGTATACAGAATCCTTTGCCCACAGGGAAATCTTGTCGTCATCGGAGAATGGAGCAGGCTTTTCGTATTCAAGCACAAACTCAGCATCCTTTTCGATTGTCCAGCCTTCCATAAAGCACTTCTTGTAAACACGTGTCAGCATTGTGGAAGCCTGTTCACGGTTGAGAAGGTCGGAAGGGGAGAATGTTGTGCCGTCGCCTGTGCCTGTTGTGATGCCGATTTCGTAGGCCTTGAGCACGTCTTCATCCTCTGTGTCGCTGAAAGGATTTTCGATAGCAGGAGCCTTTGTCTTTACATCTGCAATAGCCTCATAAGCCTTTACGGAAACAGCGGCAAATTCAGCTCTTGTGATAGGCTGAGTGAGGTCCTTGCCCACCAGGGATTCAGGAATAAGCTTCTTGTCATAAGCTGTTTCAATTTCCTTTTCAGCCCAGCCGGAAATTTCCGAGCCGAAGGAGGAGCGCACATATTCCCATTCGCAGATAAAGCCTACAAACTTGAGAGCAAAGTGGTTTTCTTCGCCAGGATATGTGTTGTCGCCGAACATATCGTTCCACTTGAAACGTTCACTACCTCTTACTGCAGGATTTGCCACATTATATATATGAACATAGTCTTCATTGGAGTCTGTCTTGTGCTTGTTGTTTGGCTCGCCTCTGTCCCAGTTGGAATATGTGCAAGGCTCACCTGTAATCCATGTGTTGCCGCCGCCGGCAGTTCTCATACCGATCCAGTACTGCTTCTTTTCGCCCTGTTCAAGAAGAGATTCCACAAGCTTCTGTTCTTCTTCACTTGTGATTGTGACAAGATGGCCGTCAAGCGCTTCGCAGTATGCTCTTGCTTCGTCCCATGTCATGCTCTCATCAAACATATAATATGTGTTGCCATTCAGCTTTGCTGTGGCTTTAGGAGCATAATCGACTGCCGCAGCAGCCATACTGAGCATCATGCCGATAACCATGATAAGTGATAGTACGCGTTTTTTCATAGATAAACCCTCTTTCATAAAAAGTATTATATTTATATATTGCCGCAAAAAATCAATTCGGGGACATGTTATGCAAAAAAATATCATAATCACAGAAAATTCTCATTTGTAACCGAATTTTTATTGAAATTTGCGCTTTGATTGTAGTATAATTAAACTATGAAAATTTCCCCTCAAGGAGGCAACGCCAATGAAAAAACTCAGGATGCCAACCAGCTACACAACACTTTTTGCCATCATAGCGCTGGTTGCTGTGCTCACATGGATAGTCCCTGCCGGCACATACGAATATGTCGACCCTGAAGCTGAAAAGCTCCAGCCGATAGCAGGTACATATACAGCGGCCGAGAAAAATCCGCAGGGTATATGGGATGTGCTCATCGCGCCGATTCAGGGCTTTATGGAAGCCATCGATATCTCTACCTACATACTCGTCATGGGCGGCTATATCGCTGTCGTAATGTCATCGGGCGCAATTGATGTTGGTATCAAGTCGGTAATCCGCAAATTAGGCGGCAAGGAGCATCTGCTCATTCCTGTGCTTATGTGTCTTTTTGCCCTCGGCGGCACTACATTCGGTATGTGGGAAGAAACAATGGCGTTTTATCTTATTCTCATCCCTGTTTTCATTGCAATGGGCTATGACTCTGTGGTCGGTGTCTATGTTGTTGCCCTCGGCGCAGGCTTAGGCACACTTGGCTCGACAGTAAACCCATTCGCAACAGGTATCGCATCGGGCTTTGCCGATATCTCCATCGGTGACGGTCTTGTGCTTCGCCTTATAATTCTCGTTATCTGCGTTGCTCTCGGCAGTATTTTCGTTATGAATTACGCAAAAAAGGTCAAGAATGACCCTAAAAAGTCGATAGTCTATGACCAGAAAGCCGAAAATGAAAAGCATTTTATGGCTTATTCCTCAAAAGTTTCGGAAAATGCCCAGCTTACACGCCAGCACAAGCTTATCCTTTCGATTTTCGCCCTGTCCTTCGTCATTATGGTGCTTGGTATCGTGCCGTGGTCGGGCAAATTCGGCATCACGATTTTTGAAGATGCCCACAGCTTCCTCACAGGTCTGCCTGTAATCGGCAATATTTTAGGCCACATGGTGCCGCTTGGCGACTGGTGGTTTGCCGAGCTTTCAATGCTCTTCCTCACCTGCGCCATTATCACAGGCATCATCATCGGCAAGGGCGAACAGCACTTCTTTGATACATTCGTATCGGGCGCAAAGGATTTGTTCTCTGTCGTCCTCATCATCGGCATTTCCCGCGGCATCACAGTTGTGATGAACGCAGGCGGCATGACAGCCTCCGTGCTTCACATGGGCGAAGTGCTTCTCAGCGGCATCTCCGATGTTGCATACGCAATTCTGACCTTTATTTTCTATATTCCGCTTTCATTCTTCGTGCCGTCGTCCAGCGGTCTTGCAACGCTTTCCATGCCGATCATCGCTCCGCTTTCTGACTTTGTCGGCGTCGGCAGAGATATCGCGGTTACAGCATTCCAGTCGGCAAGCGGCCTTGTAAACCTCATCACACCGACAAGCGGCGTGCTTATGGGCGCCCTCACATTGGGCAGAATCCCTTACGACAGATTCGTCAAGCACATCTGGAAATTCCTCCTCGTCCTCGGCATCGTAATCGCACTCCTCCTGGCAGCCGCAGTTATTATTTAATATGTAAGAATTATTCTCCCCGTGAAATCCACGGGGAGTTTTTATATGCCATAATTTCGAGGATTATCCGGGCGCCGAGACAGAAACCCTCGATGAAACGCTCTTTTTCGGAGATATATCCTTGTTTCGCCATGAGGTCTTCGACTTTGTCGTAAATCATACGGGCTTCTTTATTGAGAAAGGGCATCAGCGCTTCAATGCTTGCGGTCAGTTCACAAGTGACGGAGTGATATTCGCTTCCCGGCTTTATATATTTTTCTGCCGGGTTGATGTTGCCGTCGAAAAAATCATCAAGTATAGTCATAATTTCACCTCTTTTTATTGTAATTATATCATAATAAAATAAGAAAAGTGAATTTTAGCGGAAAAACCGCTAAAAGTTTTTCCGCCCCCCCAGCCTCCCCTTGCGAGGGGAGGGGGACCATTCGTAGAATGGTGGAGGGGTAGGAAAAAATATGTAGAATATAAGTAAAATGCAGTCAGCGAGTTTATAGCAACTATGAACGCGGTGAATTGGATATTCCTACTGAAATATTGATAAAGCTTGCTGATTTTCATAAAACATCGGTAGACTATATTTTATATCGTACAGACAAAAAATAAAAGACCTCCGGACAGAGGTCTTTTTTGATACAGTTCGCATTAAACAAGGAATTATTGTAGGGGCGGGTTTCCATGCCCGCCCGTAAAAAAGGCTCTCCAGAATGGAGAGCCTTTCGTTATTTCGCTATTTCTTCAGCGCCTTTTTCAGATTAGGATAAATCGAAACCATGGAGCCTGCAAGAATAAGCACGATACCGATGAACATATTGAACGGAATCGGCTCGCCGAGAATCAGAAGGGCAAGCACAGGAGCGAGCGCCGGCTTGAAGAAGAATACCAGCGAAGTTTCCGCCGCCGAAGTCTTTTCCATCGAAAGGAAGTATGCGCAGAAACCGAGACCTGTAACGCCGATGTATGCGTAAAGCATAATTGGCAGATTTGCAGGTGTGTAGCCTGCTAAAAATGGCACATTTGCGAACTTTTCAAGACCAATGCTTGTGAAAAGCTCTGCAACCATAGGAATATTGCCGAGTGCCGAAACTATCATCATTTCAACAGCGCCGATGAGGAAGCCGAAGCAGGTAACGACTAAACCGCCGTATTTCTTGGTCTCTCTCTTGCCGAGAACAGCGTAAAGGGAGAAGAAGAATGTGGCTAAAAGCACGAAAACAATGCCGAGGGCATCGAGCTGTGTGTTGAACGGATTTATAATGATAAGAATACCGATAATGTCAAAAATCAAGCCTGCCACCTGGTTTTTCGAGATAGGCTCACGCAGGATAAGATAGGCGAGCAGAGTTACGAAAACAGGGTTGCTGCTGAATGTTACAGCGACAACAGAGGACTGTATGCGTGAAATTGAAAGCTGATAGAATGTGCCGAAAAGGAAAATGCCGAAAAAGCCCAGCATTGCGAAATAAAGGAAGGAGGATTTGTCAATTTTAACGCCCTTCTCCTTGATTTTCTTCAGTGCCACAGGCAAAAGGACAAGTCCGCCTACAAAAAAGCGGGAAAATGTCATCTGAATAGGGTCAAACTGCCCCGAAACAAACTTGAGCGCGATCTCCATGGTGCTGAAAACCAGCGTGGCGAACGCAATGTAAAACGCGCCTTTTTTCATAAAATTACCTCTCTTTGTTTTGCATATACATTTATTATAATACAATGCAGAGGATATTTCAATAACTTTTTATAGCGCCGCAACCACACCATAGCTTTCTCCTTGCACTCCACTCCATAGCCTCCCCTGTGCACCCTCTCCTTAGCCTCCCCTGTGCAAGGGGAGGGGGACCATTCGCAGAATGGTGGAGGGGTTGTAAAAAAGAACTCCCAACATTCTGTCATCCTGAACGAAGTGAAGGATCTCCTGCGGTTTGCACAAAACCCACGCGGAATATTTTACATAAGCAGAAATAAATAAAAAAGTCAAGGGTTATTTCAGTCACATTTTTTGCCCGATTTTTGTGACTGAAACTCCTCTTGTTTTTAATATAACTGTACGGTATAATATATTTAATGAAAAGATTTTTGATTATACTACAATTTAAGGAGGAATGTATATGAAAAAGAGTATATTATGTTTAACTTTGGTGTGCGCAATGATGCTGACTTTTGCATCTGCTCAATCCACATTCCCGGGAAGTCTGACATTGTTGCAGTTTGACAATGTCATGGATGATTCACAGCCTTTTCAGTTAAAAATGTATAATATAGGCAGAGGTATTTATGAAAATGCTGATGTAGGCATTGACATTTGTATCGATGCCAATACAAAAGAAACTGTAGATAAAAGCAGCTTTGAGGAATACAAAGATTGGGCATTGGGCAATATGCAGAAAAATCTTGACGATGCACAGGCTAATGTATTTTATATAATCCACTCTGAGCCTTATCAAAAAACAGAGGTTGGCTTTAATGAAAATGCCAAGGATTTTCTTGATAAAGAAACTCAGGAGCTGATTATACAGCAATTCAGCAACTATGAGATTAGTCTTGATAAGCGTATTCTCAACGCTATGGCTGTAATTTGCGGTACAGTATATGAAGGCAAAGATTATGAAGTAAATGAAGCTACACAGGAAATGCTTGATTTATACGATAGTATGCAGATAAACAGCAATTCAGGCAATGTGATTCTTTACATTGGCTGCGGAGCAATTTTAGTTGCTGTATGTGTTTTCGTCATCATTTCGAGGAGGAAACACAATGAAAAGAATAATCGCAACGATATGTCTGCTTAGTGTACTGTTTACGATGTTTGCAGGTTTCAGCTTTGCAGCACAGAAACACCCAGACGAATGCACCTGTGAAAAGTGCATGGTCTGCGTGAAAGACAAAGGTCTTGAATGTCACTGCCCGGCTTGCACTTATAGTCCAAACTGGGATGGTGGCGGAGGGTTTAAGCCTTAAATTTACGTAAATCTATGCCAAACAATTCTTTTGCTCGGCGATAAATTGTTTTGACATTATCCTCAAAACCGACTAAACGATTAAGAGTGAGGGCGTCCTTGAGTACAAGGATGCCTTCTTCTTTTCTTCCGTGAATAGAGCAAAGAGCATAACCCTTGTTTATAAGCAGTTCTGCAAGGTAAGTCGGTCTGCCGTGACGTTTACACAATTCTATAGCTTCGTCAGTAATGATAAGGCATTCTTTATAGTTATCTGCTCTGCCTAAAACACGCGAAAGATTATATTTGAGCATTATAATCAGTCGAATAGTTTCCTCATCGTCATTATCGGCGGACTTGCGTTCGATAGATTTTAACAGGCTGTTGAAGATTCGAATTGCTGTTGAATAATCTTCTTCATCGCAGTAAGTATTTGCAAGGGCGTTTAATATAATAATATCTTCCTTGATGAAATGGCATCTTTCAATTTTATCAAGTGTAAAATCTTTATGCAAAATCCCTATTGCTTCAATTAAAAGATTGCGCGCTTCATTGATATTATTTTCTACGCAAAGACAATGAATGGCTTTTGTTTCAACCAAAAATTGTTTGAAAACAATGTTGTCTGATTGTAGATTTTCACCCTTTTTTATAAGCTCAGGCAACTTTTCATACTCCCTCATTCTTATGGCATCGTTGATTTTGTTCCTGATATTTAATTGTTCTATGCCTGTTTTACTGCTTGATGCATAATAAAAGTCCATAGGTAAGCCTAATCTTTGCAGGAAAACTTCGGCGAGATATTTACTGCATTCGTTTTTGCCTCGCTCTATTTTGGAAAGTGTGCTTCTTTCGCATACACCCTCGCACAGTTCTTCCTGTTTCATATTAAGTTCTTCGCGGCGTATTCTTATAATTTCGCCAAAATATAAATTGTCCATTGTTTTCCCCCTTTCGTAAGGAGTGTACCATAATTATAGCACAAGTTATACCCTATAGCAAGGAAGGGCGGGGCTAAGGAATGGTGCGTTATATTTTGTAAATTTTTTTATTTTTTCTCTTTTCATTTTCTCTATAATGTGATATACTTATTATGTTTCTATATGTTCATTTTTACATACAGAACAATTTGGTTAAAAGAGAGGTATAAACCTTATGTCTAATGGGGGTAACAATGTCTCCGAGGCTGTAGTCGAAAAGAAGGGCGTTTCTGCCGTTGACTTTTTCTGTATCGGCTTCGGTGCTATCGTAGGTGTAGGATGGGCTGTCTCCATCAATGGCTGGATGACAAGCTGCGGAGGTCCTATTCCTGCTGCTTTGGGCTATCTTGCAGCTCTTATTCTTATGATTCCTGTAGCGCTCTGCTACTGTGAACTTGTTCCAATGCTTCCTGTCGCTGGCGGCGGTATGGCTTTCACATATCGCGCATTCAATGACGTGGTTGCAATTATAGATGGCTGGGCCACCTTCGGCGCCTTCGTTGCCATCATTCCGTGGGAAGCTATTCAGATCACTGACGTTTTAGGCTATCTCATCCCGAATATCAAGTCGGGCGAGCCGCTCTATAACGTAATGGGCTCTGATATCTATCTCATTTCCATCATTCTCGGCGTCTTCTTCTCGCTCATGCTCTTTGCTCTTAATATGCGTGGTCTTGAAGCTGCCGCAAAGGTGCAGAAAGTTCTCTGCTTCGTTCTCGTAGGCTCGGCTATCATCGGCGCTGTTGCTTCCCTTATCGGCGGCTCCATGGATAACCTCCAGCCTATGTACGATGTATCCAATCCAAACATTTACGGCGAAGGTCTCAAGCAGGTTTCACACAGCGGTATCATCGGCGGTATTCTTTCCATCCTTGCTTCCGCTCCATTCTTCCTTGCTGGTTTTGAAACAATTCCACAGGGTGTTGAAGAAGCTGGCGGCGACGTTTCTTCTGTTGGTAAGACAGTTGTTCTCTCCGTTGTTCTCGCTTGCGTATTCTATGCATTCCTTCTCTTCGCATTCGGTACTTCATGGCCATGGCAGGAATTCGCCCTTATGGACGCTCCGGCCGCATCGACTATGTTCAAGTCGCTCTATCCTGCTGAAATGTTCGGTCTCGGCATTTCCTTCGGCGAAGTGCTTTACTGGTTCATCACAGTCGGCGCTATCGCTGGTCTTTTCACAACATGGAACGGCTTCTTCATGGCTTCTGCTACAATGCTCATGAGTATGTCCCGTGGTAAGATTCTCCCTGAAGTATTCTCTCATCAGGACAAGCACGGCATTCCTGTTCCAGGTCTTCTCGTCTGCCTTGGTCTTTCCATCGCAGGTCCGTTCATGGGCTCCAATCTCGTTGACTCGCTGACTTGCTTCTCCTCCGCAGGCTTTATTCTTTCATGGTGTCTCAACTCCTGGTCTCTCGTACGCCTCCGCTACACAGAACCAGACCTCAAGCGCCCATACAGAATCCCTGGCGGTCTTGCAACAGGCTATTTTGCAGGCTTTATCACAACTGTGATCATGGTTCTCATGTTCATTCCAATGAGCCCATTCTACATCGGCAACCTTGCAGTTACAATGTTCTTCGCATGGATGGCTGTCGGCATGGTGCTTTACCTCTCCTGCTACGGCAGACGTAAGGGTCTCACACTTGAAGAAAAGCGCGCTGACATCTTCGCTAAGATGAATGAGAAGTAGGGCAATCGCCTGACAAATCAAAATAATAAGTGCCTGTCTGTTTCGGCAGGCACTTTTACAATTTATCTACGGAGTATAATTATGGATAGCAAAGCTGTTTTAACCGAAATCGTCCCGACAAATGCCATATTGATTGAGCTTTTTACTTATGCTCTTTTCAGCCTTGCACTTATTATGCTTATGGACTGGTATGCGGCGAAGAAAATCGGCGGCAGGGACAAGATGGGCTATAAGGTGCTCAGTATGCCGCGCCATATTTCCCTCTATCTCATCTATGGTTTCACTCTGGTGATTGCCCTGCTGTGTATGTACACAGATTTCAAGGTGACACGCGGCACTCTTTCATATTTCGGTATTCCGTATTTTATGGGCCTGACATATTATCTTATGCAGATGCTCAGACGAGTGAAGTCCGAAACAAAAGGCGGAAATCAGCCACAAACAGCAGTCAAAAACACTCCGAAAAAGAAAACTAAAAAATAAAGCTTTTTCTTTGCGGGCGGGCGCAGAGGCACCGCCCCTACAGTATAAGTATAAATAAAAAATTAAAGCCACTCGTCTGAGTGGCTTTTGTTATATATGCAGTGTGATTTTATAAGGACTGATGCCCGCATCAGTCCACGGGACGTCGAGGGCGCCGTCCCCTACAGCCATTCTTTTGTGGACTGTCCTTGTATTGACAGAGCTATATTCTATATGATAATATGAATATATAATATAACTGAAAGGAGAGATATAATGAAATATCTGAAATACGCCCTTCCACTTGTATTTGTCGCCGCGCTTATTATTTTCGTCATATCTCTTTCACCTGACAGTAAATATCCTATAAATGAGGTACAGACCGAGTTTCCTATTCCCGATGAAACCATCGAAAAAATGACCACGGAAGCGCTTATTAAAAGCTTTGTCGTTCAGAAAGGCGAAAGACCTCAGATAAACGGTTCTCCGCCGCCCCGTGTATTTCAGGGCTGGCTGAAAGGCTCAACCACTTTGCAGGCAATTATGGAGCGCGAAGACCTGACTCAGGCGCTTTATAATGTATACAGAAAGATGGAAATTCGCCTTGGCGGAAAAACAATTTACGAACTTGAAGGCGAAGAACGTGAAAAGCTTGAACAGGAGCATGAGTATATCGCCCTTGTTGAGTTTATTTGCGGTATGCTCGACCTGGATAATTCAGAGAAAAAATATGCTGTGCTTCTGCGTGAAGAACTTGAACAGAAACAAGAGGAAAGGCAAGTTTATGATGCAGGATTTGGGCTTGGATATTCCTTCTATAAATGTGGACGTTCTGACGTTTATCCTGTATATGAACCTTGATTTTATGCAACAAAAGCCACCCAAAAGGGTGGCTTTTATAAATCGGATAACAACCCCTCCACCGCCATTCGGTGGTCCCCCTCCCCTTACACAGGGGAGGCTTTGAGTTGGAATTTAAAAGCCACTCATCTGAGTGGCTTTTTTCATATATTTACTTCAATACGCTTTGGATTGCGATGCAGCCCGGGCCGCCCTGTGTGATGAAGGCAGGAGTGAGAAGTACGATTTCGATTTCTGTATCCGGGAAATGCTTCATAAGTTCAGCCTTTGCGATTTCAGCGCGCTTCATATTGTCAGCGTGGCTGATTGTGATAAGATAATTTTCATCTGTGCCGTCCTTCTTGAGCTCAGGAATGATGATGTCATTGAGAGCCTTCTGGAAGTTACGCACAAGGCCTGCCTTGATAAGGCGTGTGCAGTCCTCATTGAGAGTCATGACAGGCACAAGCTTGAGCGCACCGCCGATGAAGGAAGCGAGAGGAGCAAGGCGTCCGCCGCGACGGAGGAAGTCGAAGTCCTCAGGAATGAGGAAGGAAAGACCGTTTTCGATGCACTTGTTTACTGCAGCGATGATTTCGTCCTTTGTGCAGCCATCTTCCACCATCTTCTGAGCCTTGAGGACCATATATTTATGTGGGCCGCAGAGAGTTCTGGAGTTGATAACTGTGATATTGTCCTTATTCTTGGACATTTCAGCAGCCGAGCAAGCCGACTGATATGTGCCCGAAAGACCGTGAGCCATTGCGATGTTGATTACATCGTCGCTTGCGTCAGCGCCGTCAAAGAGGGCGAGGATATCGCCGATTGCAGGCTGGGAGCTTGTTGGGATATGACCTTCACGGACGATTTTTACAAAATCCATCGAGCTGATTTCATCCAGCTCCTTATATGTTGCGCCGTTTACAGTAACAGAGAGGGGCGCGACCTGAAAACCCTTCTTTACAGCGTCAGCACTTGCTGTGAGAGTTGATGTATCAGCTATGATTTTAATCATTGGAAAATCCTCTTTCAATATATTTAAGGCATACTGCCACTATAATCTATAAATGATAATATCATATTATGTCGTATTTTGCAACTGTTTTTTCAGATTTTAACATATAATTTTCAATATTAGATGTAAAAATGTAACACAACATATTTTCTGTCCGAAAAATAAAACGGCCGTTTGCAGTAAAACGACCGTTTTTTACGTATTATAATATTACAATGCTTCTTTCTTGAAAATCTTCTTCTTTCTGAAGTATGTGGATGACATAAGGAAGCGGCAGACGATATCGATTGACATGGAAACCCATACATAATGGATTGTTGTGCCAGGAACGAGATATGTAAATACATAAGTGAGCACAACTCTGATACCCCAGAGACAGATAACGGAGATATACATAGGTGGCTTTGTGAGGCCTGCGCCCTTGAGCGCGCCTGTGATAACGCCGTGGAGATTCTGTGGAATGAGAGTACATGCTGTGATGATAAGGTAAATCGAGCCGAGGTCGATGATTTCCTGAGATGGTGTAAGAATGCCCATGAGGAACTTTCTGAATACCACCATAATCACCATAACTGTTGTTGTGATAATCGCCATGTACTTTGCAATGCGCCTGAAGTATTTATGACCGCTTTCAAGGTCCTTCGCGCCGAAGCAGCGACCGACAAGAGATGTTGTTGCGATACCGAAGCCCATTGTAGGCATATAGGAAATACTTTCCGCCTGCATAGCAAGCTGATGAGATGCATAAGGAATATCGCCGTAGCTGATGATAGGCTTCATCATAGCGAGAGAGCCGAGCTGCCATACCATATTTTCAAATGCCGATGGAAGGCTGATTTTGTAGAGGTACTTGAGCTGAGCCACTGTGTTGGATACCGACTTTGTAAGCTCGTGGAACATATTTGTTATAATCTGCTTTTTGAGCATTATACCGATGCACAATACACACATAAGCACCTGTGAGATAACTGTTGCCCAGGCTGCACCGTAAAGGCCGAAAGCAGGAACACCGAAGCCGCCGAAAATGAGAAGGTAGCCGAGACCGATGTTTACGATGTTGTAGATGACCGAAACTGTCATCGGAGTCTTTGCGTCGCCGAAGCCCTGAAGCACGCTGGCATTACACAGCATAACTGTCCAGAACGGGAGACCGATGCAGATTATACGCATATAGTCGATCGACTGCACCATTGTTTCTTCACTGCCGCCGAAGAATCTTACGATAGGCTCAGCAAAAAATGCAATAAGACCTGAGAAGAAAACAACTATGCAGATAAGCGAAAGCATACCGACTATTGAGGTTATCTTGAGATTTTCTGTCTTTTTTGCGCCTACATCACGGGCAACGCAGACTGTGATACCTACGCCCATACCCTTGACGAAAGACCACAGGAGCTGTGTCATACGCTGACCGATACCGACAGCATTGACAGCAAGCACGTCAACACGGCCAAGAAAGGCCATGAGCACTGTCGAGGAGATCATCTGCAGGATGCCCTCGATGGATACAGGAATTATCATTGACAGCACATTTTTTCTTATTTCGCTGTCAGAAACTATTTCCCTTGGTTTTGTTTCCATATTTCCTCCATTGATTTTTTATTTGGTTATATTGTATCAAATTACAGCATATTTTGCAATAGGAATGTAATATAATATTTTATACAGATTTGATGGGGTGCAGCAAAATGACCATAATTTACATAGATATTCTGTATATAATCAACAGCATCACGACATATATTCTTCTCGATATTTCATCGAAACTTTCAGGGGCATTTTTAAGGCGGAAATGCCATATTTTTTCGTCGCTTTTGTCGGGGCTTATGGGAATTATAGCTTTTTTCGCCCCGTCGGGGCTGTTTATCGGCATATTCACAAGGATTTTTATATGTATCACCATAGTTTCGGCGGCTTTCAGGCCGGACATACGCGATTTACTGCGGCTTTGCGGCATATTTTTCATCACAAGCCTGTGCATGGGCGGCATTGTGATTCTTCTTGCGATGGGCAGTGTTTCGGCAAACGGGCTGATATATTTTAATATGAACGGTGCGAAATTATTCGCGGGATTTTTCATCGGCTACATAATTTTTAACACCATAATGGGGCGGAAATCCATGGCAAAGGAGTGCAAAATAGTCACAATCGAGGCATTTTTCGGGGAAAAATGCCTTAAATTTGCCGCTATGGCAGATACGGGAAATCTTCTGTGTGAGCCTGTGACAGGAATGAATGTGATTCTTGTTTCGCCCGAAATTATGAATGGACTTGAAATCGAAAGCCGATGCTATCCTGTGCCTATGGGCACGGCAAGCGACAATTTCAGCCTTATTTATGCATATAAGCCTGATGAGCTTATGATAAACGGCAAAAGGAGGGATGAATATATGGTGGGCAAATCGGCATGCGCCATAAGAGGAGTCGGGCAGACACGGGGAATTATAGGAGGTAATGTATGGGATTTATAGAAAAGATTTTAAAATTGCTGAAGCGATTTTTCAATGGCGAGGATGGGGTATATTATATCGGCGGAAGCGAGAGCCTGCCTCCGCCCCTTTCGCCCAGTGAGGAGGCGAAATACATAAGCATTTATGACGGCACACAGGAGGACATCAGGCAGATTTTAATTGAGCATAATCTACGCCTTGTGGTGTATATTGCCCGAAAATTTGAAAGTACTGGTATCAATCTTGAAGATCTGATTTCGATAGGTACGATAGGACTTATCAAGGCTGTAAATACATACCGAAGCGATAAAAACACGAAACTTGCCACCTATGCATCGCGGTGTATTGAAAATGCTATCCTCTCACAGATGCGTTTATGGTTCCAAACCAGCACCCCCAGAGCAGAAAAGAACCCAAATGGCGTATTCTGGCACAGGTTTCAGAGAATATATACATACTTTGTTCCACTTCGGACGGATATGTGAGGTATGCCCCTATGTATATCCATAGTTTCCGACTGATAGCCCCTCGCAAGCTACTGGAAGCCCAGTTGTTCAATCAGCAGTATCAGAATTATGAAGATATACCGAATGTGCAGGACAGGCTTCGTTGGTGCCGTCACCATATGGGACTGATGCAGAAAGAAGTTGCTGAGCTGATCGGAATAACCAGAGGTCATTACATAGATTTTGAGGTTGGATATGTAGACCACTATCCGAAAGAAATCGTGGACAAGCTGGCAGAGCTTTATCAGATACCGGTTGACGATCTACTGGACGATTACAATCGCTTCTTATATAAAGGGCAAGGAAAATTGATACGAGAATATCGTGAAAGTCTTGGGTTAAAGAAAAAGCCTTTTGCACGGTTAATGGAAATAGAACCAAATTCGCTCCGAGCATGGGAGTCAGATCAGAAGCGAATGTTTAAGGATTCGTGGGAGAAATATTTTAAAGGTAAAATCAAAGCATAGAAAAAAGCAGGTGTTCAAACTTTACGGAGTTTGTTCACCTGCTTTCTCTATGGATGCAGATTTGATAACCGCATCCAGCAGCTGTACCTTCTGATCGGAAGGACAATTCAGTTTTTTAATATGCTGATTGACCATATCTGCGTGGACACCGGCAACTCGCTCCGCCAGTTCACGCTTGCCTTCTTCAGTTTTTGGATAATGTACAATCACATTGATTGGAGCACTCTTTCTTGCGATACCACGCACCTCCCTCGGTATTTCAGTCTATGAGAGAGAAGTTGTCCGCTATACCCAACTTATAACGCCTGTTTACCTACTTCAAATAATAGGAATTAGTGCTATAATATTATCAGGAAACCTCGGAACTTCTTTCGTGGTATCATTCTATCAAGAATCTGTCAAAGACTCATTGAGCGCTGATTGAGTGTAAATTGACTGCTTTTCAGAAAGGAGGGCTGGCTATGGAATATTTGGATTTCAGTTCAGTCATTACCACCATGCGTAAATATATCAATGATGAACGCACGGTTATGGACAGACTTCTCCATGAAGAAGTCAAGATTGACCAGATGCATCTGTTGGATCAGGTCTTTGCTTCATTCTGTGATGATGAGGATTCATTGGATTATGCTTTTGATAATGGACAGGTCTGCCGTTGGTTCAATGGACAGGCAAGAATCAGTCCTCGTATCATTTCCTTTTATATGAATGAGGAAAACAGAGATCTTCTGTCTGCTGATATCGAATTCAATGTCCTGCCGCTGATGTATGATAGTGCCATGGCTGCACAGGATGTTCACACGCTGCTGTTACAGGACACCACCATTTCTCACGAAGCAAAAAACAAGCTGTTGGAAAATTATCCATGCCACTCTGACAGGGACAAAGCGGATTTCCTGGCTGCAACTTTGTTTTTCGGCATGGAGCGTGAGTTCAGAAAACGTGATGCAGGCAATAAAGCGCTGTTAGCATCCGGTTCTTTTTCTCCTGTGCTGAGAGATTTTGTATTTGGTGCAAAAGTTCCAAGGCCGTGCCGTCACTTCTGCGGACGTGATTCAGAGCTGAAAACTCTGCATAATCTTCTTTGTTCACAGGGAAAAGTCTTTCTTCAGGGTATTGCCGGTATTGGTAAAAGCGAACTTGCAAAAGCCTATGCAAAGAAATACGACAAAGAATACACCAACATTTTGTATATAACCTATTCCGGTGACTTAAAGAAAGATATTGTCAATCTGGATTTTGCTGATGATGTGGATGACAAAGAAACCG
>JAFSBG010000034.1 GCA_017441945.1 Clostridia bacterium | reverse complement strand
TTCTTGTTCTTTTTGCCGCGTTCTGTATTTTTATAACTGGCACAGATTCAGGCAGAGCTGTCGCTACATCAGCTACCAAGCGGGATTTGCCTATTTACTGTGTGCAGACCGATGAAAAAGTACTTTCGATAAGCTTTGATGCTGCATGGGGCAATGAAGATACACATCAGCTTATCGAAATTATGGACAGATACGGCATAAAAGCCACATTTTTTGTTGTTGGCGACTGGGCAAGGAAATACCCCGAAAGTGTAAAGGAGCTTTTTGATGCAGGCCATGAAATTATGAGCCATTCGGATAAGCACAAGCACATGACTCAGCTTTCTGTCGATGAGATTGCCGCTGATATTGAGGCTTGCGCCGACTCGATAGAGGAGGTTACAGGTGTACGCCCTACCCTTTTCCGCCCGCCTTACGGTGAATACGACAACAAGGTGGTTGGCACTTTACGCGACCTCGGCTATCACACTATTCAATGGGATGTAGACAGTCTTGACTGGAAGGAAACAGGTGTGCAGGATGTTATTGACAGAGTGCTGGGTAAAGCGCAGCCGGGCTCTATTGTTCTCTTTCACAATGCTGCAAAATATACCCCTGAGGCTCTGCCGACGATTCTTGAAACTTTGCTTGATGAAGGCTATAATTTTGTGCCGATTTCTCAGATTATCTATACTGAAAATTATAAAATCGACCATACGGGCAGGCAGATACCTCTGGAAAAATAAGGAAAAATGAACTCAGCTATATGAGTTCCTTTTCAATTTCTTCAAATTTCTTTTTCATTTCTGCCATTTCAGCTTCATCAGGGCACCAAATGTGCTTTTTTATATCTGTACACCAGTAATTTCCGTCTCTGTAAAGCTTTACGCCTTCACTCTCTAAAAGCTCCTTCTGAAGGTCTGAACTGCCGAAATGCCACGCTCCCGAAAGCCGTCCTTTAGAATTTACAATGCGGTGAGCCGGGATATTTTTGCCCAGTTTATCCGTCCTCAAGGCATATCCCACCTGTCTGGCATTTCTCGGCGCTCCACACAAAAAGGCTATCTGCCCATAAGAGGCAACCTTGCCGTAAGGAATACTGCGGCACACGATTTCCATTCGCTTATAGATATTCATATTTTATGTATTCTTATTGTAAGATTTTTTCGTACGATTATTGAACTCGATAATAGCATCGAGATTTTTCAATATGACTTTCTGGGCATTGAGAGAATATGTAATCAGCATATAATCCCCCTTTGCCCCCGATTTTTTAACCCCTGTAATGCCGAGATTTTTACCCATATTAGTAGGATATTTATACTTTGAGCCGTCTTTATCGGTGATATCGGCAAGCAGCTTATTTTTCATAAGCCAGTCAAGAATGCTGTAGTTTCTCAATTCCTGCATCTTTTCGGTGTCGACAACGGCATTTATGCTCTGGGTGAGCTGTGTGATGCTGACAGGCTTATCAGAAAGAACGATTTTCAGCTTATCAGCATTGCTTATGCGAAGCTTTTCCTTATACACACGCTCCTGTTTATGCGATGTGTGATGCTGAGCAGGCGGAGAATATTTTGCCGCAACTTCTCCCCCGTCAGCCGCTTTTTGCAGCACGCTCGATACATAAAACAGACAACGGGAAATCTTGACATTATTTATAACTTCGTTATCGGGTATTTTCTTATCTGTAACAGGGTCAATACCATTTGCAAGCTTGTCAATATACATTTTTGCACGGAGTATAGCTTCTCTGTCGCTCATAATATTCTCCTTTCGGCAGCTTGTGTATTATTATACATTTATAATATCATAATTTATGTCACAAGTCTATAAGTCAAGCAAAATATCGGAAAGTTCCTTTCTTCCCATTTCTCCGAAATCAAGAGCTTTCTTTTCAAAATCATAGACAAACATTCCCTCTTTATTGCGCTCACAGCCTGCAAGCATTCTGCCAGACCTGTCATAAAGGGCTGTCGGAGCCGTCTGATATAGCTTTATTGTATTTGAAGTCAGAGTATAACAGACATTTTCCACAGCTCTGGTTTTTATATGACCTTCGATTGTATTATAACGCGCTATATTATCATTATCTGCCGAATCATAGAAAAGTATGATGTTCAAATCAGTATTTTCTTTGTAAAGTTCTCTGAAAAACTCAGGAAAACGAACTTCAAAACATATTCTTATGCCAATTTTCAAGCCATTGATTTCATAAACGCCATTCTCGTTGCCTATATCGAAATTGTCCTTATCCCAACCCCACAGCGCTCTTTTATGATAGAAATACCGTTCGCCGTCTTTTGTCAGCAAGACTGCGCTGTTGTATATTTTATTATCTTCTTTATAAATTGTGCCAACTATGACATTTATGTTTTCACGTGCTGCAACTACTTCGAGAGCCAATAGAGCCCTATCTACAAGTTCAAAATCGACAGCTTTGGAATCAGGAATGTCATAGGGCGGATACCCTGTCAATGCACATTCCGGAAAAGCAAGAAGCTCCACGCCTTGTCTGGAAGCGTCCTTTATTGCTTTTTCCATAATCTTATAGTTGTCAGTTACATCTCCGCTTACCGGAAACTGATATGCTCCTATTTTCATCGAGAACACCTCCATTTTAAATATTTGCTTTATTATATCACTTTGTATTGCTCTTGTCCATATAAAAACAGCCCTGCTTAGCGCAGAGCTGTTTTATTACTTCTCCTTAAAATAAAGATTTACATCGACGTTTTCCTTGATGCCGTCGACCTTTCCTTTGTCAGTGTACTGCCACATATCAAAGTCATAGTAAAATGTCGGCGCAGATACATCGTACTGGGCGAACCAGAACGGATACTGCATGATTTTGCTCAGGTCATACTTGATATAACCGGCATATGTATTGAAATAAATCATAGGAGAATATCCTGCGTCTGCTATGATTTCACAGAATCTGTTTGCTGCAGCACACAAGGTTTTTGTAGACAGACCATAAGTTCTTGCACTTGTAGTGCCTATAACTTCCCAGTCAAAGACAACAGGACCTGTGATATTGTAATTTTTAATCTTTTCAAGCACATACTTTGCTTCTTCCTCTGCTTCGGCAACCGTTATTGCCTGGGAGAAGAAATACACGCCTGTATCAAGTCCTGCATCTATTGAACCCTGGATATTCTTATCAAAAAGCTTGTCATCATATAGAGCTCCTGTGCCGTAGCCTCTGCCGCCTACACGAATGATTGCATATTCGATGCCGTCATTTCTAACAGATTCCCAGTTGATATCACCCTGAAACTCCGAAACATCTATGCCGAGAATGCCTGTGCGCTTATCGTCTTCATAGCGTTTGAATCCGTCTTCTGTATAGAAATTGTTGACATTGAGAGAATTTTTCGGTACATCTTTCAGAACATCGAGGATATAATCGTTATAAACTATCTTTTCCGGGTTTTCTTCCTCTATAAGCTTTTCAATTCGCCAGATAATAGCCGAAACCTCACCTCTTGTGATGTCTGTATCAGGTGCAAATTCTCTGCCCTTATCTGTAATACTGCCTTCCATTATGCCTGCTTCATAAAGGGCTGTAACATATCCGTTATCGACATCGATATACGGGGATTTTGACTTGGATTTTGCAAGACCGAGGGATTTTGCGGCAATTTCCGCTATTTTGACACGGCTGATATTGCCGTCATAATTGCCAAGCCTGTCCTTGTCGAGGAATCCCTTTTCGTGGGCGTAATTGATAAATCCGCCTGCCCAGTGATTATCTGCCGCAGGCTGCTCCGGTGCGCCAACCGCACGCATGAGCAAAGTCACCGCCGCTCCCGTTGTAGTCGTGTCATACGGACCATAATTACCATTTGGATATCCTGTTATAACATTTTCCTCGCTGAGCTCCATTATATAATGATAGAACCATTTGTCGCTTGTCACATCGGCAAAGCTTTTGCCGTACTTGTTTTTGCTCCACTTTGCATAAAGTGTACGGCTGTTCTGAACATTATGGCTTATGAGAATCTGAGTGCCCTTTGCTGTCTGCCAGCCTTCAAATGTATAGCCAAGACGGGTTGCTTTCGGCAGACTACCATACACATTGCCGACTTTATAGAAAAGTACATCACGGGCTGTTTCGCCTTCGCCTGCATCGAAGCCTATATAGGCATATTCGCTGTCATTTTTGACATTATACTTGCCGTCAAGGAACATCAGCGCTTCCTGAATTCGTCTTTTCGCAAGTCCATCCTGAACTTTGCCGCCTGCATGGCACCATATACCGAATGCGTCTACGACCTCATCTCTCGTTGCCTGCTCACCCTTGAGGATTCTCACAAGCTTGCTGTTTCCTTTGAGCCAGTTTGTGCCGAGATTATATGTAAAGCTGACAAGAGCATCATACTGATGCTGCTGAAGCGTTATACCGTTCTTTGCAAGGAATGCATTGACTTCATTTTCATGGCGCACAAGTTCTTCACGAAGAAGTTCTTCAGCCTTTTCTTCGGTTATACCGTCAGGGTATTCGCCTTCTTCACATAAAGTACCATAACCTATAAGCCAGCTTCCTGCATAGGTATACATATCCTTGTAAAAGCCTTCTTTTGCCTTGATGAAATCTATGCCTTCCTGACTAATTGTCATATTTGCCGCTTTAACGGGGATATAGCTTGCACAAAGGCAGAAAACAAGCATAATACTGACTATTTTATGTATTCGATTGGTGTTTGCGGTGTTCATTTTGTCTCCTTTTTTCCGAGGGGTGGATATTGCTTACGTAAATACAGACGCATTTGTACGCCTGCAGGTTTCTATTATATCATACATATTATGATATTTCATCACTTTTTTCGACATTTTTCAATTTTGGAATAATTTGTCAGTTATTCCGCTGTTTTATGGACAAATGTTACATATTGTTCATTGAAATATTCGATATTTTACTATATAATAACATCATCTACAGGAGGAAAAATATGTTTGAATACACTTATAATATGAGATACGGCGATCTCAAGGATTTTGATACTATAAAACCATCGGCAATCCTTGACGTTATTCAGGATGTTGCAATCAGGAATTCCGATGAATGCGGCTATACAATGGAAAAAATGCGCGAAATAAATATGGCGTGGATGCTTCAGGGTATCAAGGTCCATTTTAATGAGCCTGTCAAAGCTGGTTCTCCCCTTACAGTTCATACTGCTGTCAGAAATATGAAAGGCATTACTTCCGAGCGCGGCACAATAATTTATCAGAATGGCAAGCCCGTTGTAAAAGCTATTGCCAACTGGTTCCTTTTTGACGCGAACAGAGGCCGTCCCGGCAAGATTCCTGCAGACATGGCTGAAAGCTATACTATGCATAATTTTGAAGATGAATTTTTCGCCTATTCAAAGCCTGCACTCCAGGATGCTGAGTTTATGTATCAGGTTCGTGTTTCCAACAAGGATATCGACACAAATATCCATCTCAACAACCAGAAAAGCGCAGAAATGCTTATGGATGCTCTGCCTTTTGATTTTTTCTTTACAGATATGAATGTTTATTACAAGAAAGCGGCTGTGTCGGGCGATGTGCTTGAACTTTGCTCCTGCAAGACCGAAAATGGATATTATGTTCATCTGCAGACACCTGAAAAAGAGGTCTGTGTTGCGGGCGTTTTTGAATTTAATAAGTAAAACAAAACACCTCTCTTTTCAATCAGAGAGGTGTTTATTTTATTCTGTTTCATAAGGCCAGTCTTTGATTCCGCCAAATTCCTTTATATTTGTATAACCCATTTGAGAAAGTATTGCGGACGCCTTTTTGCTTCGGTTACCGCTGCGGCAGTAGACAAATATAAGCTGCTCTTTGTCAGTAAGTTCATCTTCTGCCCTGTCGGCAATTTCTGTATCAGGAATCAGTATTGCGTCAGGAATATGTACTTCGTCATACTCCTCTTTTGTGCGCACATCGAGGATGATATAATTTTCGCTTTTGTCCATAAGCTCCTTTGCTTCTTCGGCTGAAATGCTTACATAACCCTCATTATTTTGTCCGCACCCTGTAAGGAATATAAGAAAAAGCGCAACTGAAATCAATTTTTTCATATTTTCTCCCCTTCTATATTAAATATTTCGCAAATTGGAATAGTCATTCCATTTGTCATTATAATACAATTTATGACTCTGTCTATCTTTCCGACTTTGCCTGTGACTGTTACATATTCTCCGCCTTCTTTTCTGTCGTCAGGTTCAAAATAGGTTACTGTCGCTGTTGGTTTCGACTTTATTTTTTCCTCAATGTATTGCAGGCGCTCATCTATAACAGCTTTTACCGATTCGTCAAGCTCTATGCGCTCATCTGTCAGGCGGGCGGTTTCCTTTATAGCTTCACCGTGTCCTGTAAGCGCCGCAAAGGGGCTGAACTGCGCAGCTCTGTTTATCATTGACATCTGCGGATGCTTTGCAGACTTGTGGTGCGGCATATTTATTATATCATCATATTTATCGGTTGTTTTGAATGGAAGCATAGCTTTCTCCTTATTTTACGCACTTGTAAACCGCACCTTCCCACTCCCACATAGCGTAGATGTAATCAGTTTCGGGCGTTTCATAAACACGCATTTTTATTTTACCGTTTGAAACTGTGCCAACATACTTTCCTTTATCCGAGCGTGAAACGGGAGCATCATGCGTTTTTTCGTACACATCATTGCCTATTGTGATTTTCTCATTTTCAGCACCGCTTATATTGCCGATAGCAGGAATGTATAAAAGTTGGCGAATGTTAAACAGCGCAAACACCATAATAATCAGCAAAACTGCCAAAATTATCTTCTTCATAGATTCTCCTTATGCCTTATGGCCGCCAATTTGCTTATTGCGGTCTTTTGTTGTGGCACCTTCTTCGAGATTCATGCCTTTGAGAATGGCATTCTTGCCGAACTTTTTCTTTATTTCAAGCACAGCCTGCTGGCGGCGATGTTCGCGTTCAAGCTCAATATCCTCCGC
>JAFSBG010000033.1 GCA_017441945.1 Clostridia bacterium | reverse complement strand
ATTGTACTTGAAATAAATTCAAATCATCCCATAGCTGACAAACTCAGAGGACTTTATGAATCAGATAAAGATAAGCTTGGCGAGTATTCCAAAATCCTGTATGCGCAGGCTCGTCTTATCAGCGGAATGCCGATTGAAAATCCTGCTGAATTAAGTGACCTCGTATGTGGTCTTATGCTGTAGTCTCATTCACGTATTTTATTTGCACATCTGTAGAAAGGAGAACCGAAAATGAAATATGAAGTTGCTTACATAAGCCGTTCAGGCAACACTGAAAAACTCGCACACGGAATAGCCGACTGTCTGCCCTCCGAAGATACTTTTGTAACAGACCTTGCCGTCGATGAAATCACAGACAAAGCGGATATTTATCTCATAGGCTTCGGTCTGAAAAACAATACAATTCCTCTTAAAATAATGGATGTACTCGAAAAACTCGAGGACAAAATCATTATTTTCTTCGCCACTGCTCCTGTAATTCCAACCGAAGAGCATACGAAAGAAGTCGAGCGCAGGCTTGAGCCTTTTATGCCGGATGAATGCGATTACAGAGGACTTTTTCTCTGTCCGGGGCAGGTTTCGGAGGAAAGCTTCAATAAAATCAGGACTGTTCTCGAACAGAATCCGGGCAATGAACAGGCTGAGATGGTGTATAACATCTACAACTCGATAAACGGTCACCCTGATGAAAATGATATTGCAGATGCCTGCAGATTTGTCCGTAAGAAACTGGAGATAATCCAGGCATAAGCCAAAAGGACCACTCACGTGAGTGGTCCTTTATTTTTCTGCAATTTTTGATTTAATCTGATAAAATTACAGCTCTCTATATTTCCGGCTTGTCCGTTTCTTCTCCAGTTCTCCCCCACTATACCAACGATACCACAAGTTCAATTTCAACGCTGTTTTGTCGATTTTTATGGGTTTTTGTATTCAAAAAGTCCGAATTGATGGGGTAGCATTTTCGATACATCTGGACACATAGGTGGTCAGCTTACTTCCTTTTTCGGCATTGAAGGATGAAATACCTTTGATGAGACCTATCGTTCCTATCGAAATCAGATCATCCTGGTCTTCCCTTGCGGCATAGTATTTTTTCACGATATGTGCAACAAGACGCATATTGTGCTCAATGAGCATATCACGAGCTTCCGCATCCCCTTTTGCCATTTTTTCAAGCGCTTCTTTTTCCTTTTCTTTCGACAACGGCTTTGGAAATGCCGAGCCTTTCGGCGATACCCTCAACATATAAAACAGCGACCCAAGTGTGGACATAACATTAAAAAACATAGCTCCTCTTCTTTCTCTCATTGATTTTGCTTCTGAGAAAACTATATGTTTTTTCATAGATTTCTTGCCTGTCCTGACTTTGGAATAACCGCAAAAATTGACACCTATTCTCTATTGTGCTACAATAAAATCATCAATTTAAGGAGGCATTTTATGGCTGAGATGCTTTTCAGGACGAAGGTGGACATGGGGCCTTCCGGCAAGGCGAGGGTTTATTTCACCTGTCACAGTGACGATTTTGACCTTTATTTTGACAAGGTCTGCGAATACATTTTCAAGACTCAGAACTGCGCGATTTACTATACTGCCGACATGAACGAGACGATGAGTGACGAAGACAAGGCGACCGACCTTGAGAGCTGCAACCTTTTTGTTGTGCCTGTTACTTTCAAGCTTCTGACCACCTCTAGCCGCGCAATGGACGATGACATTAAGTTCGCTCTTGAAAGGCACATTCCTGTGCTTCCTCTAATGATGGAGTCGGGGCTTGATGCTATCTATTCCCGCCCTGACAAGTTCGGTGAACTGCAGTATCTCTCCCCTTTCAGCAATGATGAAACTGAGGTTTCTTTCGACGAAAAGCTGAAGAAATATCTCGAATCAATTCTCGTTTCCAATGAAACGGCAAACCGCATCCGCGCGGCTTTTGACGCATATATCTTCCTCAGTTACCGCAAAAAAGACCGCAAATACGCCAATCAGCTTATGCGAATCATTCACAGCAAGCCTGAAAGCCGCGATATTGCCATCTGGTACGATGAGTTTCTCACTCCCGGCGAAAGTTTCCGTGAGAATATCGATAAAATCCTTGCCGACAGCAAGCTTTTCACCTTGCTTGTAACTCCAAATCTACTTGAAGACCACAACTTCGTTATGGATCAGGAGTACCCTGCCGCCATCAAATCGGGCATCGAAATCATTCCTGCCGAGATGGAGAAAACCGACCGCAGTATTCTCGCTGAAAAGTATGCAAATCTCCCGGAAATTTCCAATCCTTACGACGATGATTCATTCAGGAAGCGTCTTGCTGACACATTTGCCCGTCTTGCCATCACATCCAATGATACCGACCCTGAGCACAATTTCCTCATCGGTCTCGCATATCTTGAAGGCATTGATGTGGAAGTCGACCGCGAAAAGGCGCTCAGACTCATCACTTCTGCCGCCGAAGCAAATCTGCCTGAGGCAATCGAAAAGCTCAGCGATATGTATGAAAACGGCACCGGCGTTGTCTGCGACCGCTCGATTTCTGTAAAGTGGCTCGAAAAACTTGCCGACCTGATTCTTGATACACTCTCACCTGTAAGTTGTACAGCAGAGCAGTTTGACCATTATCAGGATATTTTTTCCCGTCTTGCGGTTCGTCTCAATTTTATGGGGCGCAAGAAGGATTCTCTGGCTGTCCGCCAGCGTTTCTTTGATTATTCCAAGAAGTATTATTCCTCTCACGCAGACAGCTGTTCACCGATTGAGCTGGCGTACGCTTACCGCCGTATGGCTTCTGTTTACGATGAAAACGACATGGCTGACAAGGCACGTGAAAGCGCAGATAACGCCGTCAATCTTGCTGTCCATTCCGATTGGGAGCTCACCGAAGACAACATCCTCGATTTTATTTCTGTCTGCCGCGGTGCATCTTTCCTCGATCCGAATATTCTTACAAAATATGAAGACCAGCTGAATAAAATCATTGAAAAGATAGATTCAATCGAAAATCTTTCCTCCGAATGTCTGCAGAAAATGGCGCGTCTTATGGAAGCCCGCGAAGATTATGCCAGCGAGGGGAAATATTTCTACCGCAGTTACGAAAAGCTTTCCAATCTGCTGAGTGAACGGTCCACTCCTGAGCTTATGAATGAGGTGCTTCGCGCCATTACGCTGATACGCCGTTTCGAGGAAGATTATGGCTCACATGAGGCTTATCTGGAGTATACACACAAGGCGATCGACATTCATAAACAGCTTGTGGAAAAATATAAGACTTCTGCCAATGAGCTGAACAGATTGTCCAGAACTATCGATTCAGAAAATGCTCTCGGACGTCTTTACAGCGAGCTTAAAGAGGCGGCAAACGCCTATTCGCACCATAAAAATGCATATTATTCGGCGGTTGAGCTTTCCAAGAAGCACCCTTCACCGGACAATTATCAAACTCTTTCTTCCTGCCTTTCCAAGCTTATTGATGTGCTTGAGACCTTTGCAAGGCGTGAAAATGCCGACGCAATCAAGACTATGAAGGGTATGAAAATCGAGTGTGTCAAGCGTATTGTCGGGCTTTATGAAAATGCGGATTCTCTGCCTGAAAGGCTGAAGCTTGATAATATAATTACAAGTTACCGTACAATAAGCTCCCAGTATCTGTCGCTGGACGACTATGACAATGCTATTTTGTATGCCCACAAGGTACTTGATGCTTCTCAGCAGACCTACGATATGACAAAGGATTTGTTCACCATCTACAATGCGTATCAGTATATTTCGCGGATGTACGAGTCAAAGGGCGATTATTCTGCCGCTTTTGACTATCTCCGCAAGGGATTTGAATATGAGAAGGTCGACCTTTGTGAGATAGATTCCTCTGAAAACCGCAAGACTCTTGCCTACCGCACAGAAAAGCTGGGCGAGCTGGCTTACAAGGCAAATGATGAGGAAAACGGACAGAAATATTACACCGATTCGGCTCGTCTCAGGGTAGACTTGTACAATGAAAATAAGGACAAGCGTACGGCGATGTCGCTCTATTATCTGCTGAGCGATTTCCGTAAGCACGTAAAGGATGAGAAGATGTCTGAATATCTCAGGGGCAAAATGGACGAAATCAAGAAATATTGGCCTGATATATAGGAAAAAGCACCCGCAAGGGTGCTTTTTTATTGTTAAATTGACAGTATTTTAGCTTTATGATACAATAAAATCATCAATTCAAGGAGGCATTTTTATGGCTGAGATGCTTTTTAAGACGAAGGGTAACGCAAGCCCATCGGGCAAACCGAGGGTTTATTTCACCTGTCATAAGGATGATTTTGACATGTATTTTGAGCAGGTCTGTGAATATATTTTCAAATCCCATGACTGTGCTGTGTACTATACTGCGGACATGAATGAGGCTGTAAATGCTGAAGATAAAGTGACCGACCTTGAAAGCAACAACCTGTTTGTTGTGCCTGTTACTTTTAAACTGCTTTCTACTCCTAATCGTGCAATGGACGAGGATATTAAGTTTGCTCTTAACAAGCACATTCCTGTGCTTCCGCTTATGATGGAGTCTGGTCTTGATTCGATTTATTCACGTCCTGACAAGTTTGGCGAGTTGCAGTATCTTATGCCGTTTACGAATGACGCGACTGAGGTATCATTCGATGAAAAGCTGAAAAAGTATCTTGAATCTGTCCTCGTTTCCGATGAAATGGCAAAGCGCGTGCGTGCCGCTTTTGATGCGTATATTTTTCTCAGCTATCGCAAGAAGGACCGCAAATACGCAAATCAGCTGATGCGTATCATCCACAACAAACCCGAATGTCGTGATATCGCAATATGGTATGATGAGTTTTTAACACCGGGCGAAAGTTTTAGAGAAAACATTGATAAAATACTTGCCGACAGCAAGCTGTTTACCCTGCTTGTAACTCCTAACTTACTTGAAGACCACAACTTTGTTATGGAGCAGGAATATCCTGCCGCTATAAAGTCTGGCATTGGCATTCTTCCTGCCGAAATGGAAGAAACCGACCATGTTTCCCTTGCTGAAAAGTATGCAAATCTCCCTGAAATCTCCAATCCATACGATGATGAAGCTTTCCGCAGCCGTCTTGCTGAATCGATAGAAAAAATCGCAATTTCATCAAATGATGAAGACCCAGAGCACAATTTCCTCATAGGTCTTGCCTATCTCGACGGCATCGATGTGGAAGTAAACCGTGAAAGAGCTCTTGAGCTTATTACTTCCGCTGCAGAAAACGGTCAGCCTGATGCTATGGAAAAGCTTTATAATATGTATAAAAATGGCACCGGTGTTTCCCTGAATTATGAAAAAGCTGTCTACTGGGCAGAAAAACTTGTGGCTTATGTCGAAGTTGAAAACGCTGATGAGCCTGAAAAAGTCGCTATCGCCTACGGCAATCTTGCATTTATTTGTGCTGAGCACGGCGATTATCAGCGTGCCATTGAAATAAATGAACGTATCTATCAGGTTTTGCTCGAAAAACTGGGCGCCGAAAATGTCAATACCCTTTCTACACTTGCAAATCTTGGGGTTTATTATGCAAAATCCGGCGACAGAGAAAAATCTATCGAATTGGATAAGAAGGCTTATGAGCTTCGCAAAAAGGTTTTCGGCGAAAATAATATTGAAACCTTTAATTCCATGAATAATCTGGCTTTGGCATACAGTGAACTCGGACAGTCTGAACAGGCTCTTGAAATGTATGAAAAAGCATATCCTCTGATGTGTTCCCTTAAAGGTGAAACACATCAGCATACGCTTACACTGCTTGCCAATCTTGCACTCACACACAGCCGCCTTGAACATAAAGAAAAGGCTTTCGAGCTGACAGAAAAGGCATATAACCTGCGTAAGGACACTCTTGGCGAAAGTCATCCTGACACCCTTAATTCACTTTATAATCTTGCTGTCGAATATAAAGAACATGGGAATATGGAGAAATATTTTGAGCTCAGCGAACGTCTTGTGGAGCTTAATACATCGGTTTTAGGCGCAAAACACCCTGATACAATTCACTCCATGGGTAATCTTGCTCACTCGTATGGCGAAATCGGTAATTATGAGAAAAAGCTTGAGCTTGCTGAAAAAGGCTATAACAATGCTGTGCAGGCTCTCGGCGAAAAACATAAAAACACCATTACCATGCTCGATACATTTTCATTTGCCTGCACTGAAACATCAGATTTTGAACGGGCTCTTGAATTGCGCAAGCTGTATTACAGACTGAATGAAGAGATGTACGGTGAAAAATCGCAGGACGCCCTTGTTGCGCTGTCTCTGCTCGGCCTTGCTTATGGCGATGTTGATAACCACGAAAAAGAGGCCGAACTTCTCGAAAAATGTGTTCCGCTGAGCTGTGAACTCTTTGGTGAAGAAAATCAGTTTACAAGCAGCTGCCTTATAATTCTCGCCCGTGCTTACAGTCAATGCAATAATACTGAAAAGCTGATCGAAACCCGTGAAAAGCTTTATCTTCTCAGGCTGAAAAATCTCGGCGAGCATCATCCTGACACACTTAATTCCCTTGATTATCTTGCATCCGACCTCTACGATGCAGGAGTTTATTCAAAGGCGGGCGAGCTGTATTTCAAGCTTTACAAGATGCCTTCGAAGGCTCTTGCTGATGCCAATTTAACCGATCTTGTTATGCTCGGCAATGCCGCGCTGGCTTACAGTAATGCCGGCATGGCTGACAAGGCTTGTGAATTGTATGAAAAACTGTACGAGCTTCGATTTATGATATCCGGCAGAAATCATACTGATACGATTTCCGCCCTCAACGGCTATGCCAACGCACTTTACGATATCAATAACTTTGAAAAAGCGGCCGAAATGTTTGGCAGAGTTTACGAAAGCCGTATGGTGACACTCGGCGCGAAAGACCCGAAAACTTTAAATTCTCTGCATAATCTTGGTGCATCTCTTACAAAACTCGGCGAGTTTTACAGCGCTATCGAGATTTTTGACAAGGTTTACACAACAAAATGTGAGATTTTCGGCGAGACCGACCCGAGCACAGTACGCTCGCTCATCCGCCTCGGCGACACATATAAGCAGATGGACAGAATCATAAATGCCATCGAATGCTTTGAAAAGGCATATCAGATTCGCCTCAAAACCCTCGGCAAAGAACACGAGGACACAATCGCCATCAAGGCGAAACTTGACGAAGTTAAATAAAGCAAAAAGCCGCTCGGTTGAGTGGCTTTTTATTTGCTAATTTTTCCATATTATGCTACAATTTAAATATCAACTTCAAGGAGTTTCTGATTATGGCTGAAATGCTTTTTAAGACAAGAGGTAATGCAAGCCCTCAGGGCAAGCCGAGGGTTTATTTTACCTGTCATAAGGATGATTTTGACCTGTATTTTGAGCAGGTCTGCGAATATATTTTTAAGTCCCACGATTGCGCGGTTTATTACACCGCGGATATGAACAAAACCATCGATGAATCTGACAAGGCGCTCGACCTTGAAAGCTGCAACCTTTTTGTTGTGCCGGTCACTTCTGCATTGCTGACTATACCTAACCGCGCGATGAACGATGACATTAAGTTTGCTCTTGAAAAGCACATTCCTGTGCTTCCGCTTATGATGGAGAGTGGTTTGGACGCTATCTATTCCCGACCTGACAAATTTGGCGAGTTGCAGTATCTCTCCCCTTTCAGCAGCGATGAAACCGAGGTTTCATTTGATGAAAAGCTGAAAAAATATCTGGAATCTGTCCTTGTTTCCGATAAGATGGCAACCCGAATCCGCGCTGCTTTTGATGCGTATATCTTCCTGAGCTATCGCAAAAAAGACAGGAAATACGCCAACCAGCTTATGCGCATCATTCACGGCAAGCCTGAATGCCGTGATATCGCAATATGGTACGATGAGTTTTTAACTCCGGGTGAAAGCTTCCGAGAAAATATCGATAAAATTCTTGCCGACAGCAAGCTTTTCACTCTGCTTGTAACTCCAAATCTTCTCGAAGACCACAACTTCGTTATGGAGCAGGAATACCCAGCCGCTTTAAAGTCGGGCATTGAAATCATTCCTGCCGAAATGGCTGAAACTGACCACGACATTCTCGGCGAAAAGTACGCCGACCTTCCTGAGATTTCCAACCCTTACGATGACGAGCAGTTCAGAAAGCGTCTTGCCGGCACACTTTCACGCCTTGCAATCACTTCCAATGACAGTGACCCTGAGCACAATTTCCTCATCGGTCTTGCATATCTTGACGGCATCGATGTGGAAGTCGACCGTGAAAGAGCGCTTAAACTCATTACTTCCGCTGCCGATACTGAGCTTCGCGAGGCTATGGAAAAGCTTTACGATATGTATCTCAACGGTATCGGTGTACCGCTCAGCTATGGTAAAGCCGTCGAATGGGGCGAGAAAATCCTTGCCTATAACACTAAGAAGTTCGGCGAAACAGGCAAGTTTACCCGTGAATGGACAAACAGCCTTGCCTTGCTCTACCAGAAAAACGGCCAGTATAACAAGGCGCTTGAAATGGGTGAAAGGCTTTACAACATCTATATGAAGCTCTATGGCAAGAATGACAGCAACACTATGACTGCCGCAGGCAATCTTGCTTCATATTACAACTCGATCGGCAACTATCAGAAGGCTATCAGATATGGCGAGGAGGTTTACAAATATCGCATCCTCAATTTTGGCGCCGAAAATCAGGCTACACTTTCCATCGTAAACAGTCTCGCCCTCTATTATTCCCGCGTCGGTGATTTCGACAAGGCTATCGAATATGGCGAGAAAGCTTATAACGGTCGCCTTAAAATGCTCGGCGAAAAAGATAAATATGTCCTCACCTCTCTTGGTAATCTTGCTTCATACAACAATTCCAAGGGTAATTTCAGAAAGGCTATCGAGCTTTGCACCAAGGCTTACGAAAATACCTGCGATATACTTGGCGAAAACCACCCTGATTCCCTGCTTCTGCTCAGCAATATGGCCGCATATTACAGCGCCGCAGGCGACTTCGGTAAGGCCATTGAAATCTGCGCAAAGGTCTACGATTCCAGATTGAAGGTGCTGGGTGCAATGCATCCCCACACCATTATGTCGGCAAATAATATGGCTTCCTATTATTACAATGCAGGCGATTTCCAGAAAGCGGCTGACATTGATGAGCAGGTGCTGAAACAACGCGCACAGGTGCTGGGCGAAACTCACCCTGACACCATATCTTCGCTGAGCAATCTTTCAACCCGATATGTCAAACTGGGCAAATATGACAAGGCCATCGAATATGGCGAGAAGGCTTATGAACTTTATAAAAAGACTCTCGGAAACGGACATCCTGACACCGCTATGGCAATAAGCAATCTTGCCTCATATTACAGCACCGCAGGCAACCAGAAAAAAGCAGCTGAGCTGAGCGAAAAATCATATAACCTCCGCCTTGAAATACTTGGTGAAAACAACCCAGACACTATACTCTCCCTCAGTAACCTTTCGGTTTATCTGCACAATCTGGGCGATGACAAAAAGGCTGTCGTGCTGGGCGAAAAGGCTTACAGACTGAGATGTGCACTTTTGGGTGAAACTCACCCAGACACACTTCTTGCATTAAATAATCTCACATCTTTCTACAACAGCAGCGGCAATGCTGCAAAGGCAATGAATAATCTTTCATTGTTCAATCACGCTCTCGGCAACCACAGCAAGGCTGTCGAGCTGGGTAAAAAGGCTTATGACATCGCTCTCAACACTATTGGCTATGAGAATGTTCTTGTCGTCACAATGCTGAAAAATATGACCGCATATTACTATGCCCTCGGCGATAAGGTGAACGCCGAAATCTGGTGTATGAGGCATTATGAGCTTTCACGCAAAATAAACGGCGAAACTCACTCTGAAACTATTGCAGGCCTCACCGATGGCGCGACTTTCAGCTTCAATAACGGCAAGTTTACCATTGCGGCAGAGCTTTTTGAAAGACTTTACAACATCCGCAAGGCTGAATTGGGCGAAAATCACAAGGATACCCTCTCCGCTCTAAGCAATATCGGCTTCAGCTATGAAAAGGCGAAAATGTATGACAAGGCGCTTGTTTACTATGACCAGCTTTATGCTGCTTACTGCAAGCTTCTGGGCGAAAAGCACGAGCAGTCGCTCCGTCTGCTTCCAAGACTCGGACATGTAAATTATTATGTACGAAATTACAGCAAGGCGGCTGAATTGTACCATAAGGCATATCTTTTAAACGGTGAAATTCTTGGTGAAAATCATAAACGCACTGTCGGCTCGCTTTTCGATTATGCTTATACTCTCGTTGATTGCGGTGAGTTTGAAAAGGCTGTTGAGCCTTCACTCAGGGCGTATGAATCTTTGAGTAAGATTTATGGCAAGGATGACAAACAGGCTGTTGAAGCCCTGGAAAATGCCGCTTACTGCTATATAAAACTGAAAAAGTACGCTGAAGGCATCGAGCTTTATGGACAGATTTATCATATTCGCAAGGGGCTTTATGGCGCAGATAATGATGACACCTTGTTTGCGCTGAGCAGCTATGTCTATTCCCTTTTCAATGGCGGCGAATATGAGAAGGCGCTTGAAAATTGTCTTGAGCTTTATAAACAGAGATGTGCTGTGCTTGGCGAAAAACATATCGATACGCTCAAAGCACTTGCCCGCCTCGGCGATATATATCATAAGCTGGACAATATCCCACAGGCTGTGGAATGTTATAAAAAGGCTTATGCAATTCGTTGTGAAGTTCTCGGTGCGGACCATGAGGACACGATTGCAGTCAAGGCTAAATTAGATGAAATTAAATAATACAAAAGCCACTCATTTGAGTGGCTTTTTATTTGCCTATTTGGGGATATTGTGATACAATAAAATCATCAATTCAAGGAGGCATTTTTATGGCTGAGATGCTTTTTAAAACTAAGGGTAACGCAAGCCCATCGGGCAAGCCGAGGGTTTATTTTACCTGTCATAAGGATGATTTTGACCAGTATTTTGAACAGGTCTGCGAATATATATTTAAGTCCCACGACTGTGCTGTGTACTATACTTCCGATATGAATGAAGCAATAAGTGACGACGATAAGGTTACCGACCTTGAAAGCAACAACCTGTTTGTTGTGCCGGTTACTTTTAAATTGCTGTCTACTCCAAACAGAGCGATGGATGAAGATATCAAATTTGCTCTCGACAAGCACATCCCTGTACTTCCCCTTGTGATGGAGTCTGGCTTGGATGCCATTTATTCACGCACTGACAAATTTGGTGAGTTGCAGTATCTCTCACCTTTCAGCAATGATGCGACAGAAGTTTCCTTCGATGAAAAATTAAAGAAATACCTTGAATCCATCCTCGTTTCCGATGAAATGGCAAAGCGTGTCAGAGCTGCTTTTGACGCGTATATTTTTCTCAGCTATCGCAAGAAGGACCGCAAATACGCAAATCAGTTAATGCGTATCATCCATAACAAGCCAGAGTGCCGTGATATTGCAATCTGGTACGATGAATTTCTCACACCGGGCGAAAGCTTCCGCGAAAATATCGATAAAATCCTTGCAGACAGCAAGCTTTTCACACTGCTTGTAACGCCTAACTTACTTGAAGACCACAACTTCGTTATGGAGCAGGAATATCCTGCTGCAATCAAGTCGGGCATCGGTATTCTCCCTGCCGAAATGGAAGAAACAGACCATGTTTCCCTTGCTAAAAAGTATGCAAATCTCCCAGAAATTTCCAATCCATACGATGATGAGACATTCCGTAACCGCCTTGTAGACACACTTTCAAGCCTTGCAATAAAATCAAACGACGATGACCCTGAGCACAACTTTCTCATCGGTCTTGCCTACCTCGATGGCATCGATGTGGAAGTCAACCGCGAGCGAGCCCTCGAGCTTATCACATCCGCCGCTGATTCAGAATTGCCGGAAGCAATGGAGAAATTGTTTTTCATGTATCACGATGGTATCGGCGTAAAGCTTGATTACCGTAAAGCGACTGAACTGGCTGAAAAACTGATGAATTATTATAGCAATACATACGGTGAATCAGACGAAAAAACTCTTACATGGACAAATAATTTAGCACTTTCATATCGTTCTGTCGGAAAGTATTCCGAGGCTGCTGTGCTGAGTGAGAAAGCATATCACCTCGGTGTCAGGATTTTAGGTGAGAAACACCCTAAAACTCTTATTTATCTGGATAATCTGTCTATGGCTAATGCACACATAGGCAAATATGACATTGCCCTTGAGCAATCTGAAAAGACATACCAGCTCAGACTTGAAATTCTTGGCGAAAAACATCCTAAATCGCTCACTTCTTTAAGTAATTTAGCTACAGCTCATACCTATATGGGCAACTATGGCAGGGCTCTTGAATTATGCGAAAAATCATATCAGCTCAGGCTTGAAATTTACGGCGAAAAACATTCCAAAACCTTTACCGGTTTAAGTAATCTTTCCACCGCATACAGTAATGTCAGAAACTACAGCAAGGCTATTGAAACTACCGAAAAAGCTTACCAGCTGCGTCTTGAAGCTCTTGGCGAAACCCATCCTGACACTTTAAACACACTGAATAATCTTGCTTCACATTATAATTCAGTTGGCAATTACAGCAAAGCTCTTGAAATTGGCCAAAAGGTTTATCCGTTAAGATATGAAATCCTCGGTGAAAAACATCCTGATACCATTTCTTCTCTGGATATTTTGGCAGAGGCTTACAATGCACTCGGTAATTATGCCAGCGCTTCTGAACTTTTCGGAAAGCTATACCGTCTCAAAGCAGAAAGATTTGGCGAAAAGAGTCTCAAGACATTAAAAACACTTTCCAACTACGCACTTTCTCTTTATAAAGGCAGAGACTATTACAAGGCATTCGAGATGTACTTCCACCTTTATGAATATCGTCTTGAATTATTCGGCATCAATAACCCAAAGACATTGTCTGCTCTTCATAGTGTAGGCGTTTTATTGCTGAGGCTGAAAGAATATGGCAGAGCTATTACGGTTTTTGAAAATATGTATGAAATCCGACTTGCTGCTTCGGGTGAATCCGATGCAAATACCGTAAAGTCACTTATAAATCTCGGCGAAGCTTATCAGCAGGCGAGCAATATTCCAAAGGCTGTTGAATGTTTTGAAAAGGCTTACAAGACTCGCTTGGAAACATTGGGCGCTGACCATGAGGACACGATTGCTGTCAAAAAATTGCTTGATAAAATTAAATAGCATAGAAAAAGCACCCAGCGTCGGGTGCTTTTCAATTTGTCATATCTGCGGCTACATCGCTGTCTTGTGGCGGATTTTCGCTCTTTCTGTACTCGTTATAGTACCAGTCGAGAAAATCGTCGTACAGCTCTTCTCCGCGCTTTCTCGCCCGCACCGCATCTTCGATGTGAATAAAGGTGCCGAGATAATAGGTCTTGTTTTTAAAGGTTATCTGCGCGACCCACTTGCCCCGCTTATTCTGGTAAACCCCGTTGTGACCGCTTTTATTTGTACTGATAAGTCGGTCAGCCGTCTTTTCGAGAATCTTGACAGATGTACCTTCTACCAGTTTCAGGTTGTTCTTGCGTGTGATTTCATTGAGACAGCCACAGCTTCTTGTATGCCCTGACTGAAGGGAATTCTGCGCCGCAATTATAGTTTTTCCGCAGTCGCATCTGCATTTCCATCTGTGCACGCCCTTGGTTTTGCCTGCGTATTCGATAACCGTCAGCTTGCCGAAACGGTTGCCGATGTAATCTTTAACCGGCGGATGGGCAAGACAGCCACAGCTCTTTGTATAGCCATTTATAAGCTGACCGGCCGAAACGAAAGCCTCATTGCCGCAGTCGCACTGACAACGCCAGACAACTCTCCCTCCCTTTCGCTCATCGGTCTGTTCAATGCAGACAAGTTTGCCAAAGCGCTTGCCTGTCAGGTCCGCTGTGCCCGGCAAAATCTGAGAAGTACAACCGCAGCTTGTCGCTGTGCCGCGCTGTAATTTACGAGTATCGACCATAACTATATTGCCGCAGTCGCATCTGCACTTCCATATCATATAGCCCGACTTGCGCAGGTCGGTTTTTTCAATTACCGTCAGTTTTCCGCTTCGAAAACCTTCTTCGATTTTAGTTTTCATCTGCAACCACCTCTCTTAATGTTCCTGCAAGGAGGTATCTGGAATCTTCCGTATCATAGAGACAGGTCGAAAAAACAATGATTTTTTCGCCTTTTTCAGGTGCATATTTAAGTTGTATTGCAAGATTTCCCACATCCATCGAATAAATCGGGTCATAGGCATCGGTTTTCACACCACCGATGATTTCGATTTCGTAGTTTTTATCGGGAGTTTTCAGCGTCATGATTTTATGTGCCTGAAGAAAATCCTTTTTGGCATATTTCGGAATGGTGCCAAACATACTGCCGTTTTTCATATTGTGACCATAAATCAACGTCACGGGGTCAGAAAAATCATCGCTGTTGCGGTAGTCGACGAAAATCGTGCCACCGACGTTATACTTGCCGTTTATCATTCGGCGAAGGTAATAATCGTTGTCCTTTGCCTGCACGACAGGATAATTTATCGGCGTACCTTCGCAGTAAAGCCAGCCGATGACGTCGGGATACATCGTCACAAGCTCCTCAAAGGAAATCTTCACTTCAGGTGCCGCCGTTGTCGGCTCGTCAGCATTCACTTTTCCGGGATCGGTATCGTTGGCTTCTTCGATGACGATGAACTTCTCGGCGAGATCTTCATAGACCGCATCAACTTCTTCGTATTCGTCGTTGATACTCCAGATATTCCACGCCGAATATGCCATTATTCCGATGCAAACAAGGATAAATATGTATCTGATTACTTTGTTCATAGTTAAAAATCAAGCCCGCCCGATAATTGGGCGGGCTATTTTCAGTTAGTTAGTTTTACGCTTTTTGCTTGTGAGGATGAGGCCCATAAGACCGACGATGAACAGAACGATGTATGGCAGCATATTGCTGTGGTCGCCTGTATCAGGGGAACCAGGACCATCAGGACCTACCGGAACGAGAGGAATCTCAGGATCTTCGATGTCGATCTCGCCCTCTGTTGTAGGCTCTGTAGGCGCTGTAGTCGGAGCTGTTGTAGGCGCTGTTGTTGTTGGATCTTCAGGATAATCGCGTCCCGAATATGTGAACACCCAGTCCACTTCGCCAATGCGGTTTTCGAACTCATTACCCATTGTGGCAGGAACTTCAAGCTCTACAATGAAATCAAACTGCTCACTGTATTCGAGTGTGCCGAGATAATAATCTTCGATAAGCTCGCCCTGCTTTTCCAATGACGATTCGAAAACGAGCTTATGATCATCATTTTCGTCATAGATACGCATTGTAAGCTGCTTGAGGAAATCGTGCATTTCTTCGATTGTATATTCTGTTTCAACCTTTGGCTGATTTTCCTCATCATGAAGGTCAAGTTCAAAATGAAGAGTGATGTAATCGTAGTAACGCACTTCATTCTTTACAGTGACCTTTTCCTGAAGCTTGTCGCCTGGCATAACTTTCTTGAAGTTATCGAAAAGGTCTGTTTCTGTGAGAGCATTTTCTGCTGTTACGAACTCTGCATCATTTTCGCCCTTGAGGATAATTGTCGATTCGTGACCGTATTCCGCCGCGAAAGCAACACCGGCCATCATAGCCATCACGAGCATAAGAGAGATAATTTTTTTAGTCATGTTTTTCATCATTTATCCCTCCTTATTATTCAACGAGACCGGCTGCTGTTGGACCCCAAGCGAGTTCAACAGGTGACTTGCCTTCAGAATCTACACCATCTGCCTGAATTGCCTGTGCAAGGATTTCGATGGAAAGATAATAACCATCAGGAGCATTTGCAAGATACTTAGCTTCTGTAATCAATACGTTTGTATCTGCATTTGGTTCAACAGCGCCCTTATGGTAGTAATAACCATCTGTGCCGAGTGTCCAGTTACCACCAGTTGTCATTGTGTAGTCTGTATCCTTTTTAGGTTTTGCTGCCCAGACATTGCCGTCTTTATCCATCCAATTGACAACGATTGCTGCGCGGATGTAAGCCTTAACGGAATCGTTATGATTCTGAATCTTTACATTGGACTTAACGCCATTATCTACATTTTCATTTACAGAAATATTAACCTGACTTGGCGTGAAAGTATTCTTTACTTCGCCTGTGCTTGTGATAAGGTAAGCCAACGTGCCTCCGACACCGATTGTGAGAATCAGAATCAGGGAGACCAATGTTGCTATGGATTTTTTACTTCTTTTAGGACTTAAATATTTACTCATTACTATGGCCTCCTTTCTTAATTCTTATCATGCTCTGTTGTGATAGTAACGTTATTGTTATTTACCACAAAGAGGTTCTTACACCATGCAGCGAAGTCGAGCCACAATTTTTCAACACGATTATTTGTAAATGCAACTACTGCGTTAGGAGCAGTTGCACCTACTGTTGCTGTTTTTTCGTCAAGTTTTTCATATCTCCAGCTCCAGTTTTCATCTTCATCTACTGTATAAGAGCCAACTGGAAGACCGTTGATTGTAACTTCACCGTCATTATGAACTGCAACGTCGAGATTTACTGGAACGTGTTCATTATTACCTGTTACATTGAACATTGCAACTTCATTTGGATCGAGGCTGTCGAAGCCTGTCTTTTTGATTGTGATGCTGCAAGTATCAACGTGTACATAGAATTCGTGGCTGTCTGCATTTACCTTATGGTCTGTGATTTCTGTCAAATCACAACCTTCGTGGAGCCACTTGAATGTGATGTTAGCATCGTTGCTGTAATCTTCTGCGCCGACCTTAAGGGAATCAACGTTTACCTTATAATCGTAAGGTGTTACAACATAGCCACCATCGTTGACCTTGCCATTTTCATTAGCAAATGTCATTTCAAATGTTGGAGCTGTGTTCCACATTGTCACGTCATCATTATTCCAGTTTATTTCAGGTGCTGTGAACTCTGTAGGAGCAACGTCACCGTAGTAAGCGGAGTAATCTGTAAATGTAAACTCAGGTGTGTGAACTTTAAGTTTGAAATTGTTTGTCAAATCTAAACTTACACCGTTTACAGTAGCCTTTGTAACTTTGACAGTAATATCATCAGTCTGTTTAATGGTGCCAGTTACTGCAGATTCGTATTCAAACGAGAAACCTGTTGGAGCATCATTCTGCATTATTTTACCGTCTGTATCCCATTTTGCTTCAGAAGCATTGTTGTAACTTGCTGGCATCTGTCCCAAGTAGTAAACATTACCATCTGCAAAGTCGAATGTTGGAACGATAACATGAAGTTTGAAGCTACCGTCAAATGTGTTACCAAGCATAGATGCTGTTGCATCTACTGTGATATCATCCTCTGTTGTTACATATCCGCTGTTTGGTGAATATGTGAATTCAAAGTTATCAACAGTTGGAGCATCCTTACCTTCTAATACACTGTCACCTGTACCAAACTCTGGATGAGACCATGTGATTGTATTGGAGCGGTTAATTGTATTGTAACTGTCATCCGTTGGCATTTCGCCACCGAAGTGTACATAACCATCTGTGTAGCTGAATTCAGGCTGAAGTACATACACATTGCCTGTTGCACTATTGCTTTGTGTTTTAGCATCGCCTTCTGTTTTAGGGGCTACAGTAGCCTCTACTGTATACTGCTTATCTGATGTAAGATTCTGATATGATTCAGTCGTATCACCATCATTAATTGTAACGTAAGCATTCTGCCATGACTCAAGACCATAGTTTTCTGTTGCGCCAGCAACCAAATCAAGTTCTACATTGCCACTCTTGACAGTAACACCATTAAGCAAATCTTCCTTATCAAGGCTATTTGAATAATAAACAAACTTATCATTTGTTGTAACTGTTACAGGCTTGATTTCGACATCTACAGTTGGTCTGTTGAAGTTTTCAACGAGAGAATCATCTCCCTTATAGATACCGGATTCTGCACCATTTGTGTAAACATCATTACCACCGAGGAATTTGTCACGAACTGCTACAGTAAATACGATAACTAGTTTTCTGCCTCGGAAATTACCTGTTTCTGTGACGTCATTTTCATCACGACCATTTTCCGCAACGAAATTATGTGAGAAATCAAATCCAGTTACTTCGATTGTTCTATCGGTTGGATCAATAGTAATAGCACTATCCGGCAATTT
>JAFSBG010000001.1 GCA_017441945.1 Clostridia bacterium | reverse complement strand
GGGAAAGGTGTTTTATATCGGCAGTATCAAAATAGGAGCAGACATCAAGCGAGCATTTTATGCAGTCTATGCCATTGTTATGGTTGCCTTGTTTGGTATCTCGTTCTTTGTGAAAGACAAGAAGTAAGCCAATTCCAATTTACCAAAAAAATAAAAACAAGGCAGTCATTGCGACTGCCTTTATTTTTACTTTCTCTTGATTCCTCGTCTTACTGTCTGCACGATGCGCTCGTCGCGGGGCGCAGGATTATTCTGCGCAAAAGTCTGCTTTGCCTTGCCGAAGCTTTCGGAAAAGCCGCGCACAGCGTTTTCTGTTTCCTCATCGCTCTCTCTTACAAGAAAAGGGGCAAAATCCTTTGGCGCGCCGTACTTTTCAAGCTGATTTTCAGCAAATGCTGTCATTTCAGCCACCTTTTTCTCCTTGCGGAGGGCGAGAAGCTCGTCCTTTTCCTCCTGTGTGAAAATCAATTCTTCCATTAAAACTTACCTCCCTCTGTCGGATTGTTGGCTACGCCGAAAATCGCAATGGCGGCGCAGATAAGGTCCCAGAGCTGGTCTGCGCGTGTACTTGCCATAACGGCGGCATCCTCAAAGCCGAAGCCACGCAAAACAAGCAACGCGATTGCCGCAATAGCCGACCATAAAACCGGACTTTTAATTCTCTTCTGTTTCATTCATGTTCTCCTTTTCAATTCTGATTTTTTCAAGCTCCTCACCGGCGTTTTCGATAAACGGCAAAAGCTCAAGCTTTGTCTTGTGGGAAATAATATCGCCCACATTTGCAATGTCCTGGCAGATTTTTGAGCTGTCACGAGGCAGATTTTTGTAAAATCTCACGCTGCAGATGTCATGCGGAATATTTTTAATGCCGATATAGGCAAAAATACCCTCCAAAAGTGTGAAAAGCGAGCGTGTGAAATATCTCTGCTTCTCCCCTCTCGCCTGCTCGATGCCCCATAATTTATATTCGAGCGCCACGCCCGAATCTGCCTTGCCGAAGCTTTCGTCCAGAAGATTAGGCGTCATTGTGACCAAAAGCATATTGTCAAGCAAGGTCTTTTTCAGCGAATCGAGGGCATCAGGGTTGACATTCTTGACAACAAATTCCGCCCTGCCGTTTTCCGAAAGGGAAAGCACACGGGAGCGGTTTGCCTCCTCAATATCCTCGCGAGTTGTGCCCTGCATACCGTAAAGGGCGAGGAATGCGTTGGAAACCGACTGCATATCGTCGACAGCACCCGAAAGAAGCACATTGTAGGCATCCATAAGGGATAAAATCGGGGCGAAATCGCCGCATTTGTCCTCGTTGTTCGGAAATTCGATGAGAGAAATGCCGTCAAAAGGCAAAGCCTCGAAAGCCGACATAACGGCAGTCTTATTTGTGTAAATAAAATTATATCTGCCGCCCATAACATAGACCTCGCCTGTGATTTCGTCCTTGTTCACTGTGGAAAAACGGACGGAAGCAATCGCTTCGTGGCCGAGAGTGTCATCATAAATGGTGAAAGCGCGCTCAGGGCTCTGCTTTGAAGCGCATACAGCGCCATTTTTCATGTAGACAAGGCAGAAAGCCGTGCCATAAATGCTCATATCTCTCGAAAGCGAGAAAAGAAGCTCATAGAGCAGGTCGCGGGGCATATTTTTCACGAATGTGCCGCCTAAAACATCGTCATTGAAGTCGAGTGTGAGGGGCACGCCCATAAAATAGCCTGTGTGGACATCGGTGATGTACTTGCAGACATTTGTGCGGAGAATGTTGTTCGGTCTGCCCTGAATTATCCTGCCCTTGTTGACAGGCTGGTCTGTGCGGTAGTAAGACATATTTTTCTGCCTTTCAGGCAGAGTAAATGTGATAAAATCGTAGATTTTCTGAGCAAGAAGCTCGTTTGTAATGGTCATATAGTTGTCCTTTCTGAAATGAGGTGAAAATTGAGAGTTTGATTGAATAATGCGGGCGGGTGTGGTGAATCCCGCCCCTACAGGAAAACCACAAAATACAATTTCGTAGGGGAGGGTCTCCGTGCCCTCCCGTAAGGGCGTAGCCAACCCTATTTAATGCGCCGCAGGCACATTAACTGCACGTAGTGCAATTTCACAATGCGAAGCATTATTTCACTGCGACAGCAATTTAACTCGCTAACAGCGAATTTCACTGCACGAAGTGCATCAGATAATCAGCCCCTTTACAGCCTTCATGCCCTCCTTTTTCGCCAGTTTAAGACAGCCTTCCAACGCGTCGGGGCCGTCATCGTGAGCTCCATAAGGGAAATCCCAAAGCTGCTCCAGCAGTAAGGTCTGATTCTGCTGAAAACGGACATAGCCGTTTTTGATAAAGGGCTGAAGGCTCTGGATTCGGAGGGTCTTGTCCCCCGTCGAGTTGACCTCGTTTATCGGCAGATAAAGCCCCGCTTTTGCGCTCTCTTTCGCCAATTCCTCCTTGAGCATCCATTGAAACTGATTGGTTTCGATACCAAAGGCTATGAATTTCTTATTGTATTCTCTGCCGATGCGCTTGGCATTTTCGATTATGTCAACGAGAATCCTGTCGGGGTGTCGGCGCATTATGTCGGAATTTTCCACATAAAATATGCCATTTTTCCGGTTTTTCGCAATGGTGATGATAGCCGAAAAGTCGGAACTCATGCTCTTGCCCAATGATGGGTCACAGTAGCCGTAAAAATCATAATCACCATTTGAAAAATCCTCGTCAAAGGGGTTGTAATAGGAAAACCAGCCCTGTGGAAAAAGGGCGGTTGCGCGGTCGATGGGGCTGTTCTGCATTTCGGTATTGAATGCCGCTTCGCCGTCCGAAAGCTTCATAAGCATCAGCTCATCGTAGGGAAGCTTTTCCTTCCACAGCACTTTCGTGCCCCTGAGCATTTCGGCTTTATTGAGGGCGAAATAGCGTCTTGCCTTCTTCATTCTGTCGTCATCAGCTACATTGCACAGCATATTTTCCCACACCTGCCATTTTTCCGAAGGGGAAAAGCTTATCACAGCCCTGTAAATACGGCTTGTGTAAATGGGATTTTTCAGCAGGTTTGAAAGAAGCGAATCCTTGTGAAGCACTGTGCCGATGAGCAGAATATCTGTGTAATAATCCCCAGCCTTGCTGACAGCCGAGAAAAACCAGCTTTCCAGCTTGCGTCTCTGCTCGGGCGAGCGGACATCCTCGTCATTTTCGATATCGTCAAGAATGATAAGGTCGGGGCGGCGCTCGGCATTTCTTCGTCCGCGGATTTTCTGCCCCGAGCCGAGAGCTTCAATACGGCAGCCGTTGGCGAGGACGATGGAAGAAGACTTCCATATCTTGCCCCTCATTTCGCCAAAATCCTCGATGATTTTCTCGTTGTCCTCAAGCTCACACTTGATGCAGTCGAGGAAGGAAACAGCCTGACTTTCGGTGTCGGAAATGAGCAGAATGTACTTTTTATAGCCGTAAAGTGCGGCGTGAAGCACATTCTGCAGGCTCATAACCGTACTTTTTGCGTGACCGCGGGGGGCGGCAATGACAAGGCGGCTGCCCTTCATGGTGAGGGATCTGGTCACATCATCGGTTTTCATAATGTTCTTATGCCATAGTTTACTCAGTTCCCTGTGGAAAGAAGGGGCTTTCAGCGAAAAATAATGTGGAAGATAGACAGAGCCGAAAAGCTGCGTGTCGTTTAAGCACTTGTCCTTCATCGTCCCACCAGAATTTCGTAGATTTTGGTCAGCTTCATATCGATGGACGTCTGAAATCGGACAAACTCCTCATATTTAAGATAGTTATCGCGGATATTGGCGTTTTCCTGTTCAAGATGGTCGCGCAAATCGTTGACTTCGCCCTTGAGACGGTCAAAATCCGCAATAAGACGCTTGACGAAAAAGCCGAGAATGCCGTAGGCAATGACGCCGATATAATAGATGATTTCGTTTTTCGCTATAAAACCACTCCTTTCCTTGTGATAGAAGGCTCTGCCGTCTGCCATATTTTTGCTGTGACTATATAATAGGATATTCAGGCGAAACAAATAAGCGAAAGGCTTCGTAAAAACATTTCGCTATATGTTCAATAGAAATATTATTACAGGGTGCATTCACAAATGCACCCTACAAGCAAAGCTCCTTGCCTCCCCTGTGTAAGGGGAGGTGTCAATCGAAGATTGACGGAGGGGTTGTTACCTATTTAATAGACCAATATGCCGTAGGCACACCTTATAAAAAGGGGTTTCCAAAGGGGTGAATATTACCCCAAACGACAGGTCGTTCGGGGACCCTGCAAAATTAAATAAGTGCGGCGACACTCGTCGCCGGTCGCACCCCGGTGCTCCTGTGGTCTGGTGATCAAACTGCCTGACCAGTTT
>JAFSBG010000032.1 GCA_017441945.1 Clostridia bacterium | reverse complement strand
CTGTCTTTAAGCCTGGAAAGGGCCTTAAAGACAGAGTTGACAAGTAGTTTTCCTTGTCACTTGTTATAAGAGGTGATATCAATGAGAATAGATAAATATCTCAAAGTTACACGACTTATCAAGCGTAGAACAGTTGCAAATGATGCGTGTGATGGCGAAAAAATAGAAGTAAACGGCAGAACTGTAAAAGCATCTTATCAGGTTAAAGTCGGCGATAAAATCAAGATTTCTTTTGGTAATCGTGAAATGACAGTTGAAGTTCTGAATATCTCTGAACACGTAAAAAAAGAAGATGCCGGACTTATGTACCGTCAGATAGATTAAGCATAATTTGTCCAATGTTTCATATATATTTTCTATAAATGTATATGAAAGGGGACTTTTTATGAAAAATGAAATGCCAAAGAATCCAAACATCCCTCATAATGTGATAATTGAGGGCAGAGAAAAAATCAGTATCTCGGGTGTTCTGGATGTGGAAAGCTTTGATGAAAATGAAATATTGCTCGAAACATCATGTGGAAGTATGGCTGTCATAGGTGAAGATATGAGAGTCGATAAATTATCCATAGAAACCGGCGATACTGTTATTGAAGGACGTATAGTCTGTATCGAGTACAATGATAAAAAAACCAGCAGACAAAGTTTGTGGTCTAAATTATTCTGATGAACTTTTCAGTTTTTGATCAGGTCCATATTCTTATTTTATCTGCGTTTCTGGGCTGTATCTCAGGAGTTGCATTTTTCATTTATGGATTTGCTTATCACAGGATAAGAAATAGATTATTTCGGTTTGTATGTGATGCGACAATCGGTGCAGTTTATTCTTTGCTTTATTTTCTGTTTGTGGTTACAATATGCAGAGGAAGGATAAGCGTATTTCAGCTTGTATTTTTCTTTGCGGGAGTATATCTGATAAAAGAAATATTAGATAATCTTTTCGCAAAAGTAAAAAATAATAAAAAACATCAAAAAAATAGGCATAACCAGCCCTAAAATTAAAATTATAAATTGACTTTTTTGAAAAATAGTATACAATATAATTATAGGATATTATTTAAGAAGATTTTCATTTGTTAATTTAAATCGGAGGTATAATGAAGAAAAACAGAGGCTCAGGTTTGTTTTTGAAATTGGGAGTTTTTGTCTTTGCGATTTATGCTGTGTATACTATCATTTCGCTTCAGCTCCAGATCAAGGATAAAAAAGCTGAAGGTGCAGAGCTTCGCTCGCAGGTTGAAGAACAGCAGCTTAAAAACGCGGAGATCCAGTCTATTATAGAAAACTCGGATGACCCTGAATATATTGCTAAAATCGCACGAGATAAACTTGGTTACATTTCTCCGGGTGAAAAGGTTTTTGTCAATATAACAGATTAACGCAAAAAAGAAGCGCCTGCATAAGCAGACGCCCGGAATTGGGTTGTGGGGATAAAGATATGAACGGTTTTGGCCATTCACTACATCCATATTATATTACATAATTGCTGAAAAATATGTCACTTTTTACGAAAATACAATATATTTATAAAGTATATCAAGGAGGAACGTATGAGAATTATTAACGGCAAACTTCTTACTATGGAAGGTGAAGTATTTGAAAACGGCTATGTTGATTTTGAAAACGGCAAAATCACAGCTTTCGGTGATGCATCTGCAGCTCCTGCATATGATGGAGAAGTAATTGATGCAGAAGGCGGCTATATTACTCCTGGCTTTATTGAATGTCACTGCCACATCGGTGTTTCGGAAGAATCAATCAGATGGGAAGGTAATGATACAAACGAATCGACAGATCCATGGACACCTCATCTCAGAGGCATTGATGCGATTTATCCATACGACAAGGCATTCAAGCTTGCTGTAAATGCAGGTATCACATCGGCATGTACAGGTCCTGGCTCTGGTAATGTTATCGGCGGTCAGCTTGCAGCTATTAAGCTTTACGGCACAGATCCTGATGAAATGGTAATCAAGGCTCCTGCAGCTATGAAGATGGCTTTCGGTGAAAATCCAAAGGGCTATTTCCAGAGAATGAAGAAGTCTCCTGCAACAAGAATGGCTACTGCAGCTATCCTCAGAGAAGCTCTCTTCAAGACACAGCAGTATCTCAGAAAGAAGGAAAAGGGCGATGATGTATTTGATATGAAGCTCGAAGCTATGATCCCTGTTCTCAAGGGTGAAATTCCTGCTCACATGCATGCACACCGCGCTGATGATATCCTTACAGCTATGAGAATTGCTAAGGAATTCGGTATCAAGTACAATATTATCCATACATCTGATGCAGCTCTCGTTAAGGAACAGCTCAAGAAGAACAACGTTGAGTTCTGCATGGGTCCAACACTTGGCGTTTCCACAAAGCCTGAAACAAAGAATAAGACATTTGCTTCCTACAGTGAGGTTCAGCAGTATGGCTGCACAATGGCTATCACAACAGACCATCCAGTTCTCGCTATCGAAACTCTTCCAGTTTGCGCAATGATGGCTATCAAGAACGGTATGGATGAAATGGAAGCTCTTAAGGCTATCACAATCAATGCTGCTAAGGTTGCTAATATTGATGAACGCGTTGGTTCCATCAAGGTTGGCAAGGATGCTGACATCATTATCTTTGACGGCAATCCAATGGAAATTGCTACAAAGACAAAGGCTGTATTTATTGACGGTAAAAAGATCAAATAAGGTTTGGTAAAAAACAATGAGAGAAATTAATGTAACAGAAATTACTGCTGCAGTGCGTCAGGCTTGCATTGATGCAAACTGCAATATGCCACAGGACGTACTCAATGCAGTAGAAAAGTTTAAGAAAGTTGAAGAATCTCCTATCGCTCTGGAGGTTTTCGATAAAATCCAGCAGAATGCCAAGCTTGCAAGAGACAAGCAGGTTGCTATTTGCCAGGATACAGGTGTTGTAGTTATCTTCGCTGAAATCGGTCAGGATGTACATATCGTAGGCGGTAACTTCATGGATGCTATTAACGAAGGCGTTCGTCAGGGATATAAGGACGGCTACCTCCGCTTCTCCGTAGTAAGAGACCCTATGGACAGAGTCAACACAGAAGACAATACTCCTGCTGTTGTTCATACATCTTTGGTTGAAGGTGATAAGATTAAGCTTACAGTTGCACCAAAGGGCTTCGGCAGTGAAAATATGAGTGCTATGAAGATGTTTACACCTGCAGCAACAAGAGAAGATATCGTTTCTTTTGTTGCAGAATGTGTTGAAAAGGCTGGCTCCTTGCCATGCCCTCCAATCATCGTCGGTGTTGGCCTCGGTGGTACATCTGAAATGGCGGCAGTTCTCGCTAAGAAGGCTTGTGTTTCTCCACTCGATGCTCCTGCGAAGAACGAATTCTATGAAGGTTTGCAGCAGGAAATGCTCGAAAGAATCAATGCTCTCGGCATCGGTCCTCAGGGCTTCGGCGGCACAGTTACATGCCTCGGTGTTAAGATCCTGTCTTATCCTACACATATCGCCGGCTTGCCATGTTTTGTAAATATTGGCTGCAATGTTACAAGACACTGTGAGGTTATCCTTTAATCTCCTCTGTTTTGACAGAAAGAGAGGTATTTTATGACTATTACTATTGCTGACAGAAAAGTTGCCGTATCCGCAGAACTCCATGAATACGCAAAAACAAAGTGCGAAAAGCTTGATAGATATTTCGACAGAGAATCTACAGCTCATGTAACTTTTCAGATTGAACGCGGCAGACATATTGCTGAAATCACAGTAAAGCATGCCGGATATTATTTCAGAGCTCAGGAAAGCTCCAATGATATGTATAAATCAATTGATGGGGCAATTGATAGCATAGAAAAACAGATCCAGAAGAATAAGACAAAGCTCGAAAAGAAGCTCAGATCAGGTGCTTTTGAAGCTGAATATCTTGGAAACATTGATCTTAACGAGGACAACTCTGTTGTAAAGGTTAAGGAATTTGACCTTAAGCCAATGACAGTTGAAGATGCAATTCTCCAGATGGAACTCCTTAATCACGAATTTTTCTTCTTCAAGAACTCTGAAGAAAATGAAAAATATTGCATTGTGTATAAGAGAGATAACGGCGGCTTTGGCCTTATTATCGGTAAATAATTTTTATCAGGGCGGATTATTCCGCCCTGAAATTTGTAAATAAAGGAAGTTATATGAAATATACATTTTGCGTCCCTTGCCTTATGGGTGTTGAGGGACTTGTTGCTGATGAACTCAAGTTCAATAAATTCGAAAACGTTGTAGCTGAAAACGGAAGAGTTTTCTTTGACGGTGATATGTCTGAATGTGCGAGAGCAAACGTAACTCTTCGCTGCGGCGAAAGAGTCCTTCTTGTTGTCGGCAAGTTCAGAGCTACTACATTCGATATGCTTTTTGAAGGCGTCAAGGCTTTACCTTGGGAAAAGTTCATCGGTAAAACAAATGCATTCCCTGTAAAGGGTTATTCTATCCATTCCAAGCTGTTCAGTGTTCGTGACTGTCAGAGCATCACAAAGAAAGCTATTGTTGAAAAACTCAAGTTCAAGCTCGGTACAAACTTCCTGACAGAAACAGGCGCAAAGATGCAGATTCAGTTCTCTCTTATGAATGACTTGTGCCATATTTTCATCGACACAACAGGCGCTCCTCTTTATAAGAGAGGATATCGTCTTGCGATGAATGAAGCTCCGATCAGAGAAACTCTTGCTGCATCTATGGTCAAAGTCGCCCGTTATAAGGGCAGAGAGCCATTCTATGACGTTTTCTGTGGATCTGGTACAATAGTTATCGAAGCTGCAATGGCAGCTATGAATATCGCTCCTGGCGCAAGAAGAAAGTTTGATGCAGAAAACTGGTCTTTCTTTGATACAAGTGTATTTGAAGAACAGAGAGAAGCGGCTATCGCTCGCGAAAATCGTGTAAAAATGCCAATTTATGCATCTGATATTTCTCCTGAAGCAATCAGAATCTGTACTGAAAATATTAAGCGCGCTGGTCTTGAAGGTCTTATCGAAGTAAGCCGCAAGGATGCAACAGCTATTGATTATACTGGTATGACTGGTACTCTTATCAGTAATCCTCCTTATGGCGAAAGACTGCTTGAGCTGGAAGAAGCACGTGATATCTATGAAAATCTCGGTGCCGCTCTTAAAAAGGCTCCTGAGCTTAAGAAATACATCATTTCTTCCGATGAAAGATTTGAAGATTACTTCGGTAAGAAGGCTGACAAGAAGAGAAAGCTTTATAACGGCATGATTAAGTGTAATCTTTATATGTATTTTAAATAAAATAAGTCAACAACCACCAGTTCAACTGGTGGCTTGAAATAGCCCTAGAAGGGCACCGTACCGGCCAGCGCCTTAAGGCGCACTGAAAGGCCACCAATCGCATAACTTTCACAGGCCGCCGCTAAAGCGGCCTGTTTTTTT
>JAFSBG010000031.1 GCA_017441945.1 Clostridia bacterium | reverse complement strand
GTTCCCATATCGAACACAGTAGTGAAATTCATTTGTGCTGACAATACTTAGCTGGCGACGGCTTGGGAAGATAAGTAATGCCTACATTCAAAAAGTCACTCGTATGAGTGACTTTTTTCATTTCCCTATAAAGCGGGCTTTATACTGACATTCAAACGGATGTCTTTTTATTTTCGGAACGTCGAGGACGCCGTTCCCTACATTATATATTAAGCCTCCCTGATGTAAGGGAGGCTTTTTTATATCACTTAATCAGGCTGCCGCCCCATTCTATGACGGTAAAGCCTGTGCGTTCAAACTTTTCAAGCTGCTGCACGGGGATTTCGATAGGTTTATCCAATGGCTTTAATGCCATATAGACACGCTGAATCGAATCTGGCTTCGGCTCAACAGTTAGCGGAGCAAACTCATCATAGTTTTCCCATTGGAATGACACTAAATTATATGGATTGTCGATCATATACGGTAGCCAGTAGACGATAAATTCGTTTATTTCATTCTGATTCATGCCAAGATAGCTCAGCTTTTCCTGCAAAAATTCCACAGAATTTTTGCCCTCTACAACAAAGCCTTCTGACAAATCAAACTTAATTTTCGACTTTGCTTCCCAGAAAAGATAGCTGTGCATAATGCCGTTTTTGTCGATAATCTTGCCGTCAGGACGAGCTGTGACATTCCAGCCATCGCCTTTTTCGGGATAAGTCACAAAAATCTCTCCGTTATCCACAGAGACATCGACGAAAACATCCATCTCTTTCTCCGGATAAAGATAAATCACAGGTTTTGCGAGAATTATGCTGACGGGATCAGCAGGCGCAAAGTACATCAGCGTAAAAATCACTGAAACCAACGCGAAAATAATTACGAGAGTATACAAAATCCGTTTGCCGATAAACTTCTTCATAAAAATCCTCCTTTTATTTTATCGTATCATATAATTGAGGCCCGGTCAATTATGCCTTTTGTATATAAGACCATTAACCTGTGTAAAATGGGACAAAATCCCAAAAAATATTTTTAAAATCTATTGACAAATGTGGACTTATATAGTATTATATAGGTGGTTAGTAAAAGCTAACCATATTTTAAAAGGATTGGTTAGTGACGACTAACCAATGAAGAAAAAACCGGAGTTAATCATGATTAAACTTACCACAACGAATATAAAATATCTGATCACAATAAATCAGATCTACAATACAGAAAAAGGCGTTCGCTGCACAGATGTGGCCAACATTCTGCGTGTCTCCAAGCCTAGTGTTCACCGTATGGTGGAAACTATGAAAAACATGGGGCTTATCGACAAGGACAGATACGGCGAGATTTTCTTCACCGAAATTGGCGAAGAGCTGGCAGCGAAATACAGCAGATATTATGAAGCTTTCAGCCGCCAGTTCGGACAATTCATCCCTGAAGATGCCGATAAAATTTCGGGCATCTGCGCATTTCTTGCAGAATTTACGACCGAAAGCATTGAAAAAATCTATAACAGGCTGGCAAGTGTATAAAATATCGGGCAAAAGCGCATGATAACACAGGAGGCGCTATATGTCAGAAGAAATTTTAGTAAAATATGGAGCTCCTACTTTGGCGGGGCTTAAAACCGGAAATCTTATTTCCGTCAGCTATACATCGAAAGAACAGTTTACAAATGACATCCGCAAGCTCAACGTGAGGCTCAGGAATAAGGGCATCAGGCTCATTCCTATGCGTTATTCCGATTCGAGAGCCCTCGTTTATGCATACAGACCGGATCATTTAAGGCGCGATTTTGCCACAAATGATGCGGTTGAATTGCTTGAAAAATATGGATACCCCCACCTCCATCCTGAAAAATGTGTTGTGCTCCTGGCAGACAAGCTCAGAAAGTCAGTGGATTTCCCCCATGAGATCGGTCTTTTTCTGAGCTATCCGCCGGAGGATGTACGAGGTTTCATTGAAAATAAGCCGGGCAGCTGCAAATGCACAGGCTGCTGGAAGGTTTACGGCGATGCCGATAAGGCTCTCAAAACCTTCGCAAAATACCAGAAATGCACCGATGTATACTGCGCAATGCACAACAACGGCGCCCAATTGGAAAAACTTACTATCTCTAGTTAAAAATGCTACCCCATAATAAATTTATAGGTAAAAACCTGATGGATATTCCGTCGGGTTTTTATTTTTGTGCATATTTAATATAAATAGTAGTTACATTTTTAAAAAAGTATGGTATAATGGCTATATATAACTAAACGGAGGTGGGATGGTATGATCTTCAGGGCAAAAGATTTGGCGTATACTGCCTATTATCACAGGCTGACCGAAGATGACGGCAAGGTTTACTGCAGAGCGCTGGGCGCTGTCGTCACAAAAGATGAAGATTTCTGCCATAAATGTCCGCTTTCGGTAAAGCATGGCAGAAAGCATATCTGTTTCTATTTCGACCTTACACACGACGAGGATTTTCCGCCTGAAAAGGAGAAAATATTCCACGATGGCATAATTTATGCAGGAATAAGCCCTGACTTTCCTGCGTTTTCCGCTCTCAGTGAGCGTTGGGGCGAGATGAATAACAATGCTTTTTTGAATAATTGGGAGCATAAAGAGCGTATCGATTTGGAAAAAGCTCTCGATAAAGCGGCGACAGCCTATAAAAATCAGCCCGAAAAGATGCGCGACTGCATCGAAAGGGCTTTTGAAGTCAGTGTAAACACAACGCGCACAGAAGAAATCGAAAAAGTAATAAGCGAAATCCTTAAGGGTATAGAATAACATAAGTTTGGGGAGACATTATGAAGAATATACTTGTTATCGGAAGTCTTAATATGGACCTTGTTATAAATACAGAGCGTCTGCCGCAGGCAGGCGAGACAATTCACGGCAAAGGTTTTGCTCATTTTCCAGGCGGCAAGGGTGCAAATCAGGCTTCGGCTTGCGCACGCGCAGGCGGCAATGTGAAAATGCTGGGCAAGGTGGGCAATGATGCCTACGGCGATATCCTGCTGAAAAATCTCAGCCATGACGGTGTAAACATCAATGGCATTGAGCGTGAGGATATTTCCACAGGCGTTGCCGTCATCACAGTTTTCGGCGGCGAAAACTGCATAATCCTCGACAAGGGCGCAAACGGACTTGTGGACAAGGATTACATCGACCGCCATATGGATGCTATTGATTGGGCGGATTTTGTCATCATGCAGTATGAAATCCCTATGGAAACTGTGGTTTATGTGGCTCAGATAGCGAAAAGCAAAGGTAAAACTCTCGTTATTGACCCTGCGCCTATGATTGATGCACCGAGTGAGCTTTATAAGATGGCGGATATTATTCTTCCTAATGAAACCGAAACCGCTCAGCTTATCGGCGAGGAATGCGACAATGAAACTGCAGTTAAGAAGATGGCAGAAATGGGCCCTGCAAATGTGATTATGACTCTCGGCAAAAAGGGCAGTCTTTATTATAACGGCGAGAACCTGACAGCTCAGCCTGCCTTCAAGGTGAAGGCTGTCGATACAACGGGCGCAGGCGATTGCTTCACAGGCTCGCTTGTTGCTCATCTGGCATCCGACAAGACCATGGAAGAAGCGCTTGAATTTGCATCGAAAGCCGCGGCTATTGCCGTCGGCAGACGAGGCGCACAGCCTTCCTTCCCATGGAAAAGCGAGGTGGAAAAATGGAGAAAGTCAAAAAAGTAGCCATCAGGTTTCTGATAAAACTGCTGATAGTGGTGCTGGTGTTTGCGATAATCATCGGCGGCGCTATGTGGTACTATCTCAGCAGGAATTACGATGCCGATATGGAGGCTATCGGAAAGTTTAACTATGGCAAACACACCGTTAAAGAAGAGGGGAAAACCATGGTTTTCGTCCCGGATAGCGATATAAAGGCAGGATTTATTTTCTATCAGGGCGGCAAGGTTGACCATGTGGCCTATTCGCCGCTTATGAGCGCCCTTGCAGAAAAGGGTGTGCTTTGCATTGTGCCTTCGATGCCTTTCGATATGGCGGTTTTCAATACTGATGCGGCAGCGGGTTTGCAGAAAAATTATCCACAGGTTGAAAAGTGGTACATCGGCGGTCATTCTCTCGGCGGCGCAATGGCGGCAAGCTATCTTGCCGAAACGGCGGAGGAATACGATGGGCTTATTCTGCTTGGCGCCTATACAACAGCCGATTTGTCGGCGAAAAAGCTGGATGTCCTTGCGGTGTATGGCACTGAGGACTGGGTCATAAATGAAAAAAATTACATAGCAGGCTGGGACCTTCTGCCTGAAGGTGTGGAAGAGCACATCATCCGCGGCGGAAACCATGCCTATTTCGGCACTTATGGTGAGCAGTGGCGCGACGGCAAGGCCAAAATCACCAATAAACAGCAGATAGACCAGACCGCAAAGGCGATAGCCGAATTTGTACGATAAAACAAAAGCACCCATTACGGGTGCTTTTTTCATTGTCGCATAAGCGTCAATAAACCACCTGCTATGCAGGTGGAATAAAAATCTTTAGATATAAGAAAACCCTCCTTTGATATAATTGAGAATGGGTCACCAATCGAAACAAAGGAGGGTTTTATGAAAGACATAAGTAGTT
>JAFSBG010000030.1 GCA_017441945.1 Clostridia bacterium | reverse complement strand
TGAGTTTGAAGTTAAGATCGTAAATCACAGAGAATCTTCGGTAAATATTATCAAGGACAGCATAAATATGCTTAAAGAGCTTGTAAGGATAAAGAATTATGTCAGAAAAATTTAAAAAACTGATATCGTCTGAAACTTTTATCATAGGATTTGCGTGCTTTGCGCTTCTGTTGGTAAGATATTTCTGGCAGGGTGTGGCATATTATCCACAAATGGATGACTACATACAATATCATAATTATGCATCATTTTATGGCAGTCTTGGTGCGGCGATAGAAAATCTCGGACTTCTGAGAGCGAGACCTCTTGCTGGAATTATGGATATTGCGGTGTGGTCAAAATTGTGGGGGAATATGCATATTGCAGTTATGATTATTTCTGCATTATATGTGGTTTCCGGAATACTTTTCAAAAATGTGTTTGAAAAGTATTTTAATATGTCCAATATTTTTCTGGTAATATATCTGCTTTCTCCGTTCTTTTTTGAGGCAGTTTATTGGATATCTGCTTCTTCAAGAATAGTGCTGGGACTTTTCTTTACAGCAGTGGCATTGTATCTATTTCAGCTCTATTTTGAAAGAGATTCAAAAGCAATTCTTGCTGTATCGTTTTTGGTTCAGCTTATTGCGTTTTGCTTCTATGAGCAGGCGATGGTTATCTCGATAACAGTTACAATGTTCATCGGTATTTTCAGGCTTATTAAAAAGGACAAGCGTTGCTTCACGGCAGTTGTCACATTTATAAATGTTGTTCTATATTATCTTATAACTAATATCCAGAGCAGCAGCACTCTTTATGACAGTAGAATGAAAATCGTCCTTCCATTTATGGGGAAGGGATTTATTAGCAATTTCAGAAATAGTCTTAATCAGTATATAGAAATATTTACTGATGGCTTTGTAAATATAGGTACAAAGGGATTTGTAAAGGGATTAACCATTACACAAAATTTCAACGGGATTATTGCAATTATACTTACATTATTGCTTTGTGCGGTATTTGTTATGGCGGGCATACGCTATAACAAATGTTCGGATACTGATAAAAAGTTTAATATTTTTATTGGGATTATTGTTTCATTTCTTGTTTTTCTTGCCCCGCTTACTCCATTTTTCATTATTGAAAACGCATATATTCCAATGCGCAACGGAATGATGGCAATGCTTGGTCTGGCTATGCTGGTCGACATTCTTGCAAGTGATTTGTTGAAAAACAAAAAGGCCGTCGGTGTGATTTGTGCTGTAATGATATTTTGCTTTACAGTATCAGCATTTTCTGAAATTGAAACATATAGACTATCTTATGAGGCAGATGCAAAACTCGTGGAGGCAGCAAGTAACGTTGAATTTTCTTCAAATACTGCAATCATTGGAATAGATGAACACTGGGTAAAAGATCAGAGCTTTATGTATAAGGAACATGTGTCTGCAACCAGTGGTAGTCCGTGGTCTTTGACGGGGATGCTCCGTTGCTGTTTGAAAAATCAGCAGCTTCCGCTTGTTACGCCGATTTCTGCAGAAGTTCCATATATGAGTTGGAGTTATGAAAGTAAAAAACTGTCCAATTTTGATACAATATATCATTATGTTGATGATAGCTTTATAAAGCTTGAATGTGAGCAGACAGGCGAAAAGACATATGAACTTACAAAGAATGGTCAGCCTTATGCAAAAATGTATGACAATAAAGGCATGGGAGTTTTTGAATTATATGATAAATAAATTGATTGATTTTATAAAGAGTGAAAAATTTAAGAAATTATTTAAATTTGGTTGTATCGGTGTGATTAATACGCTTGTTGATTATGGCACATTTGCTCTTTGCCATTATCTTTTTGGATTTGATAAGTTTATTTCGCAGTTTCTGGCTGTTGTAGTGGCTGCAACTAATAGTTATTTTCTTAATAACAATATTACATTCAAAAAGACAAAGCAGAAGGGGTTTACTGCATATGCGAAGTTTATGAGTGTAAACTTTGTCTCTATTGGTATGAGCCTTGTGATGATGTTTATTTTCTCTAATCTTCTCGGTCTCAAGCCTATAATTGCAAAGATTCCGATTTCAATATGTACAATTCTGCTCAGTTTCACCGTCTACGATAAACTGGTATTCACTAAGAGAAAATAAATACAAGGGGATAATGGTATGAATGCAGGGAATATTGAAGTAGGTAAGTATAAGGGAATAAACAGAGAAGAAATTATCGAGCATATTGAAATGAATCTTGAACATGCAAGGCATGTAGAAAACGAAAGATTGAGCCTTAATTCGATTTTTTCTGCTATTGTAGCCGGTGTTCTTGCCTTTACTTTGGATGGAGACAGTGCTTTTGTGGGATTTCTGAGTATGACATTCCTTGGCTTGTTGTGTGTGCTTTCAATGTTGCTTAATAAGCGCTGGACTGATGTTTTTGCCGCGCATACACGAGTGGCCCAGAATCTTACAAGAGAGCTTTATGGCGATGGAATGGAGCTTAACGACTTTTATTATCATAAGCATACTCCAAATACAGAAAACTGCGGCAAGTTTGTTACTAAGCTTATAACAATCAGAACTGCTCATCTTTTCAGCTGGTTTTATTGGGTTATTTTTGTAATGATTGCTTTGTTATGGCTGTATTATGGCATAAGCATGATTGTATCATTTGTTCAGTTGTTTTTGTAAGATAGGAGATTATAAATGAAAATCAAGCTCATGGCTTTTGACCTTGATAACACACTGTTCAATAAAGAAGGCAAACTCGAAGAAAGCACCAAAGCTATACTGCATAAATGTATGGACAGCGGTGTGGTTGTTACAATAGCGACTGGTCGTATGTTTCCATCAGCAAAGAAGATTGCTGACGAAATAGAAACAGATGCTCCGATAATTTGCTACAATGGCGCATGTTTGCGCGGAAGAAATGATGAAAAACCGCTTATGCTTCAGCCTGTTGCTGGTGATGTGCAGAAGGAAATTGCACAGATATGTAAAGACAGGGGCCTTTTCCTGCAGATGTATGCGAATGATGAGATTTATGTTACTGAGCATAATCACTATTCACAGAGTGACCCTGACTCTAAAAATGCTCCTGTAAATGAAATCGGCGATTTTACAAAAATCGATCTTATGTCAACACCTAAGATGATGATATATAACACATCTGAGTTCATAACAAAACTTGAAGCAGAGATGGAAGAAAAGTATAACGGCAGAGCTTACTTTGCTCAAAGCGCTTCAACTTTGCTCGAAATTATGGATTGCAGTGTGAATAAAGGTTTTGCTCTTAAAAATCTTGCTGATACACTAGGAATAAAGCAGGAAGAAGTTGCGGCTTTTGGAGATAACAGCAATGACTTTGAAATGGTTGAATGGGCCGGTATGGGTGTTTCTGTAAGCAATGCCGTAGAAAGTCTTAAATCGGTTTCACAGTATATTGCAAAAAATGAAAGAAATAAGGGTGTCGAAGAAGCGATAAATTATTTCTTTGAAAATGATATGATTTAGAAAAAAAGACTTGCGTTTGCAAGTCTTTTTATGTCTTGAAATGAAAAGTAATGTATGATATAATTATTTAGATAGAATTGTCATAAAGGCAAGGTGTTTTAATGGAATATATTATGATAGCTATCGGTATAGTGGTGATAGTACTTTCAGTGGTAATAATAACTATACAACTGAAGATTCTTTCAAAAAAAGACAATGAGGAAGAGCGATACTATCTGGAACAGCAGTTTTCACGACTTTCAGCAAGACAAGATGCTTTAAACAGCAAAATAAATGACGATTTTCGAAAAATTGCTCAGTATCTGAATGACAGCAGTATGCAGAACGAGCAAAAGCTTGAAAATATCAGAAAAACTCTCTCATACAGCATTGCAAGAATGTCTGAAGAGAATACAAGACATCTTGACAGCATCAGAAATACAGTTGATGAAAAGCTGCAGGATACTCTTGATAAAAAGCTGAATGAATCATTTAAAATTGTTTCGGAAAGGCTGGAGCAGGTTTACAAAGGGCTTGGTGAAATGCAAAACATTGCTTCAAGCGTAGGAGACCTGAAAAAAGTGCTGTCTAACGTCAAGACACGTGGTGTGCTCGGTGAAGTTCAGCTGGGGGCAATAATAGAGCAGATTCTTTCACCTGAGCAGTATGAACGTAATGTGGCTACAAAAAAGGGAAGTCAGGCAAATATTGAATATGCTGTCAAATTGCCAGGTGATGAATATGGTCCTGTGTGGCTGCCTATCGACGCTAAGTTTCCGGCAGATGCTTATGCGAATGTCGTTGATGCTTATGAAAGCGGTGATTCTGCAATAATTGATCTTGCACTTCGACAGCTTAAGGACAGACTCAGATCATTTGCGAAAGATATCAGCACAAAGTATGTTTCACCGCCGGATACAACAGATTTTGCGATAATGTTCCTTCCGTTTGAAGGTTTATATTCGGAAGCTGTTCGTTTGGGAATGGTTGAAATACTTCAGAATGAATATAAGATAAATATAGCAGGCCCTACAACTATGGCGGCCTTGCTCAACAGTCTGCAGATGGGATTCAAAACATTGGCTATACAGAAACGTTCAGGTGAAGTATGGAATGTACTGGGAGCAGTCAAGAATGAATTTGATACATTTGCAACAGTGCTTGAATCGGCTCAGCGCAGAATAAATCAGGCAAATGATGACCTTGATAAGCTTATAGGTGTCAGAACAAGGAAAATACAGCGTACACTTAAAGATGTGGAATCAACCGCATACGAAATTAAATCAGCAGAAGAGGAATAATATGTACAAACTTATAAAAACAAACGGTAGAGCAAGACGTGGTGAGTTCACAACTGCACATGGCACCGTACAGACTCCTGTGTTTATGAATGTTGGCACCCAGGCTGCCATCAAGGGTGGTCTCGATGCTACTGACCTTGAAAAAATTGGCTGTCAGGTCGAATTATCGAACACATACCATCTTCATGTCCGTCCAGGTGATGAAGTTGTTAAAAAACTTGGTGGTCTTCACAAGATGATGAACTGGGATAAGCCTATTCTTACAGACAGCGGTGGATTCCAGGTTTTTTCTCTTGCAAAGCTTCGCAAAATTACTGAAGAAGGCGTAAACTTCAATGCCCATACAGATGGACGAAAAATCTTTATGGGTCCAGAAGAAAGCATGAAGATTCAGTGGAACCTTGGTTCTGATATTGCAATGGCATTTGATGAATGCATTGAAAATCCGTCGCCATATGATTATGTAAAAAAATCTTGTGAAAGAACTACACGATGGCTTGAAAGATGTAAAAATGCTCTTGAAGATCTTAAACAGCGTGAAGATACGGTGAATCCTGGTCAGATGCTCTGGGGTATCAATCAGGGTGGGATTTATGAAGATCTTCGTGTATGGCACATGAAAGAAATAGCAAAGCTTGATCTTCCGGGGTATGCTATCGGCGGTCTTGCAGTAGGTGAATCAACAGAAGATATGTACAGAATCATTGATGCTGTCGAACCTCATATGCCTGCAGACAAGCCAAGATATCTTATGGGCGTAGGCACACCTGTAAATATCATTGAAGCGGTATCGAGAGGTATAGACTTTTTTGACTGTGTCATGCCAGCAAGAAATGCACGTCATGGACATATTTTCACATCTCAGGGTATTCTCAACATTAAAAATGCCAAGTATGAACTTGATACAACTCCACTTGATCCTGAATGCGACTGCCCGACTTGCCGCAACTTCTCAAAGGGATATATCAGGCACCTTTACAAAGCGGGGGAAATGCTCGGTATGCGCCTTTGCGTAACACATAACCTCTATTTTTATAATAAGCTTATGGCAGATATCAGAGAAGCTATTGAAAATGATACATTTGAAAGCTTCAAGGCTGAAAAAGTTGCATTGTATGATAAAAGAATATAAAGGAGAAATAAAATGCCACAGGAAACAATTCAGATGCTTATGTCTCTCGGCTGGATAGTACTTACATTTGTGCTTTTCTATTTTGTGCTTATCCGACCTCAGAAGAAGAGAGAAAAAGAAGAAAAAGCAATGCTCAAAGCACTCAAAGTAGGTGACAATGTCGTGACTATCGGCGGCATTACAGGTAAGATTATTTCCATTAAGGATGATCTTCTTGTGATTGAAACAGGTGCAGACAGAGTTAAACTCAACTTCCAGAAATGGGCTATTCGTTCCGTTGAAGATAAGAAAGCATAGTAATAAAATAATAAGACCTCTGATATATTATATTAAAATATATCGGAGGTTTTTTATATGAAAGAAAATATGACTGTCCCGTGGAAGCGGATAATAATGGCATCTGTCGCATCTGTCATGCTGATTTTTATTCTGACGTTTATAGATGTAATATTATGCAGCAGATTTATAATAACTTTTAGCACAGGAAAACTGCTTATGTTTGCAGTTGTATTTGTATCCTCCTTTATAGGCGGATTTTTTATCAATACACGCGGTAAAAGTGTATTGTGGGCATTGTTATCAGGACTTATCACT
>JAFSBG010000029.1 GCA_017441945.1 Clostridia bacterium | reverse complement strand
TGCCCCCCTTGCCTAAAGGGGGGATGCCCGCAGGGCAGGGGGGATATTCTCCTATCCAATGCATCGCAGATACATTGCGTTTACAGCGCAAACATATCGCGTGCGAAGCAACACATTATTCATCTAATAATAAAGGAGTATATATGGACACGGCAGACAGTACAGTGCCTCGAAGTAGGGCGCTTCTTATCCCACAGGGCGTAGCCTACGCACCTAAAGTCGGAGAAGTAATTTTTGAAAAGCAGCAGTACAGCTTTGTAACAAAAAACAAAATCCATGAAGGCGAGGTTTTCGGTGTAATTTCCATGGCGAATTTCGATACAGAAGACGAATTTCGTCCGGAAACCTTCAATACATACGTGGAAAAATGCAAAAAAGTCCTTCTTGAGAAGGGCACAGACAGCGATTTTATCTTTATCTGCTCGTCAGGCAGCTTTCTGCAGACTCGCTCGGCAGTAATTGCGGCGAAAGAAGCTGTGCCTGGGGCAAAGGTTTTCCCGCTTATGCAGTTTGATGCAAACAAGAACAGCTCGGACTCCTGGAATGCGCTATCTCAGCTCATCGTCCTTCAGGCGATGAAATGTGACGGCGTCGTGGTCGATTGTTACGACCGCGAAGCTCTTGCTGAAATTCTTGATGAAATCATTCCGTATGCCCGCATACCTGTGGCTCTCTGGGCAGATAATTTTGAAAGCGTTGATTCCTCCATCTATCATAAGATTTCCTGCATCGTCTCAAAAGAGATCGAAAATGCTGAAAAAGTTCGTGATATGGCGGAAAAAGCAGGATTTTTCGATGTAAAAACGGCAAAACCAGCCGAAACAGATGAGTTCCCTGTGGTAAGTAACGGGGAAGCATGGTTTCTTGATTACAACATGGATATTTCCGAGCCTGTTATCTGCGATGAAAACTTCTCAGACAGTATACTCGAAATTGAAGACGAAGAGTGCTTTATCATAAAGGTCGATATATCCACTTCAGACGAGCTGGATATCTTCGAAACAGAGCAGTATATGGTGAAAAATCCTGTCTGCATCTATTCGGATGACGAGGAAATATTCGCCAAGGCTGTGCGAATGTTCTCAGGCATCGCCATTTATGACGGCACCTGCGAAATAAGCGACGAAGTGCTCAGAGACCTCTCTGCCAAGTACGGACTCGTAATTTTGTAACAATTCGGACGAGCAATGCTCGCCCCTACGCAACATCACTTGCCTCCCTCTGACGAGGGAGGTGTCAGGCAAAGCCTGACGGAGGGAGAGAAAACCTATCCAATGCATCGCAGATACATCTGCGTTTGCCACAGGCAAACATATCGCATCACGATAAGTGATATATCGCATTTATATATCGCGTGCGAAGCACACATCAATTAAATAAATATAAATTATCATGGGGGTACAATATGAAGTACGTTAAATTCGGCAAACACGATTTTGAAGTTTCTCGTTTTGGTCTCGGCTGCATGAGATTCCCTAAAATAAAGCTTGAAGACGGCACAGAAGTAATCAACGAAAAGGAAGCTATCGATATCATCAGAACAGCTATCGACGGCGGTGTAAACTATATCGACACAGCTTATGTTTATCCAGGCTCCGAAGTTGTTGTGGGCAAGGCTCTTCAGGACGGCTACCGTGAAAAGGTAAAGCTTGTAACAAAGCTTCCAATCTGGAGCTGCACCTCGGAAGAAGACCTTCAGAAGTTTATGGACGAAGAGCTTGAAAGACTCCAGACAGACTATCTCGATATCTACCTTCTCCACAACCTTTTTGAAGCTAACTGGGCAAAGGTAAAGCAGTTCAATGCTATCGAATTTATGAAGAAGCAGAAGGAAGCCGGCAAGGCAAAGCTCATCGGTTTCTCCTGCCACGGTCAGCTCAGCCACTGGAAGGAAGTTGTTGACGCTAATGACTGGGATGTCTGCATGATGCAGTACAACTACTTTGACAAGTATTATCAGGCAGGCGAAGAAGGTCTCAAGTACGCAAGCGCAAAGGGTCTCCCTGTAATCATTATGGAATCCCTCCGCGGCGGTATGCTCGGCCAGACACCACCTGAAAATGTAGCTGAAAAGCTTGCAAAGGTTCCGGGCGAAACATACGGCGAAAAGTCCTTCGCATGGCTTATCAACCAGCCTGAATGTACAGTAATGCTCTCCGGCTGCTCCAGCGTTGAACACGTCAAGGAAAACCTCAAGACTTTTGATAAGTACGAGCCAAATCATCTTACAGAAGAACAGCTCAAGGCTTATGACGAAGCAAGAGAAGAATGGAACAAGAAGACTCTCGTTGCATGCACAGGCTGTGCATATTGTATGCCATGTCCAATGGGCGTTGATATCCCAGGCATCTTCAAGTATTACAACGATACAGTTCGTGTCCTCGATAAGAGCCAGTCCCAGACATTCCTCTATGCTCAGCTCTTCTCCCATTCCAAGAAGGACCCAACACAGTGTATCGAATGCGGCAAGTGCATGAGCCACTGCCCACAGAATATCCAGATCCCTGTAAAGCTTAAGGAAGCTCACGAAGCCTGCGCACCAAAGAACTAATTATCAAGCCCTTGCCTCCCCTTGTTAAGGGGAGGTGTCAGGCGAAGCCTG
>JAFSBG010000028.1 GCA_017441945.1 Clostridia bacterium | reverse complement strand
GCAAAAGTGCCAAAAACCCTGTAAAATAAAGGATTTTAAAAAGTCTTGGTGAATACTTGACACGTGGAGACGACCTCGGCAGGGTTGTTCTGCCCAAAGAGATACGCAAGACGATGAGAATCCGCGAGGGCGACCCTCTGGAGATTTACACCGACGAGGGCGGCAGCATAATCTTCAAGAAATATTCCCAGATGGAGTCAAGTGCAGAAACTGTACAGGCTTTATGCGATGCCCTTTACAAGGCGAGCTCCACCCCCTGCGCCATCTGCGACAGAGGTCACATTCTTTCCACATCGGGCATCAAGGACAGCCTGATTTCCTCCCACATTTCCCCCGACACCGAAAAATATATGTCGGGCCGCTCGGTTGTGGCTCTCACATCCCCCTGCCCAATGAAAGACGACAGCGACACAGACATTCACGCCATCGCTCCTGTTATCACAGGCGGCGACATTGTAGGCGCTGTTATGTTTGCCGAAAAATCCCCAAACGACAGCGATATAAAACTGCTCAGCATGGCTTCAGGCTTTCTGTCACGATTTTTTGAATAAGAAAAAGCCGCCCGTAAGGGTGGCTTTTATTAAGTTATAAGTAAAAGCGAATGGTAAAAAAGCCTTACATAGTTTTAAGCCACTCAATCAAATCATCAAGGCTGCCCTGTGGATAGGCGGAAATATCCGAATTACTGCGGTTTATAAGATAATCCTTGACGAGAAAAACCTTCATGCCGAGAACAGAAGCAGGACGCATATCCTCGTCCACATCGTTGCCCACCATAATGCAGTCCTCTGCCGAAAGTCCGGTTTTCTCAAGAATCTCCTGATAATATTCCACCTTAGGCTTGCAGAAGCTGCTGTTTTCATAGGTCGTCACAAGGTCAAAATCGCTCTTGTCCACCCCTGCCCAGTTTGCGCGGTGATATGTTGCCATACAAGGGAAAACAGGGTTTGTAGCCAAAATCACCTTGTCAAACCTTGGCTTTACAAATTCGATAACCTTTTTCGCGCGCTCGTCAAAGCCGCAGCTTTCCTTTGCCTTATTGAATTCATCAATGTAAAACTCATCGATAAACGGCTTGTCCTCAAGGACTTTTTCGCCTAAAATACCCACAAAGCTCTGCCAGAAACGGGCTTCATTTGTGCATGAGCCGTCATTTTTAATTGCCGCCTCGGTGCCCTTCCACACAGCCGCGTTGAGCTTTTCAGCGTCATAGCCCTTGGGAAGCATCCATATCACAAGGTGTTTTAAGTATGATTTTACGAATAACATAGGGTCCATAGGCAGCAATGTGCCGTCAAGGTCGAATAAAATAGCTTTCATTTGTTATCCTTTCGTGAATAAGGTTTATGATTAAATAGACGCCATACGGCTACACCCCTCCGTCACACTTCGTGCGCCACCTCCCCTTAACAAGTGGAGGCATAAAGCGAGTGTACGCACTATACCATCTGGTCGATTACAAACATATTGAATCTTTTTATAAGGCGCAGGTCCTCCTTGCTCAGCATAAGGGTGCTTTTCAGCTCGTCGTCCTCTTTCAGAATCGTATCTGCAAGGACGAATTTACAGCAGACAGGCAGAAGATTTCGCGCCGAAATGCCTGAAATAAGCCCGATTCTGCGCTCGGAAAGCTCAAAAGGCTTGACTGTGCACATAAATACGCTTTCCATATCGTTGGACTGATTCTGCAGCGAATAATTGGTGACATAATCGTGCTCATAGACTGTGCCGTAATAGAGCGACTTGCACTTGTCGTATTTATCAAAGGACGGAGTATTGTAAAACAGGGTGACCGGCTGGTGCTCCTCGCCGTTTTCATATATTTCAAGCACGCTGTGGTTTATCTTGTTGGTCTTGCCGTCAAAAATATACATATATTTACGGCGCACACCGCTTATCTCGCTCTTTTTCTTCTCCTTGGTTTCGGAAGGCACAGTTACAAGCTGTGTCGGGGAAATTCCCAGAGCCTGTGATATATCAAAAAGAGTTTCGATATCCATGCTTATCTCGCCGTTTTCATACTTGGAAAGGGTGGATTTGCTCTTGTGTATACGCTCGGAAAGCTCGGAGAGAGAAATTTTCTTGGCCTGCCTGTAAAGCCTTATGCGGCTGCCTATCAGCAAAGGTATATTTTCCATATTCTTCCTCCCGTTTCCTATAAATCATTTTTCGGTCGTTTTTTACTGAATTTTCAGCTTTAACCGAAAATTTCCTGTTTTATGACACTTTTATTTTACTATAAAGAAACAAAATTGTCAATTCGTTTCTTTTAAAGAAACGAAATATTGTTTCCATATTGAGTTTTTTTAGATTATAATATATAGTAGTAATATATATTTACCAAATGAATGTGTGTAAGTCTGCATTTATTTGATAAAATCCACCAAAAAACAGACTGTAAAAAAGAGAGGTAGACTATGATAGATAAGAAACAGCATTTTAAAAATATTTTTGTCATGGGTTTTGCTCTGTTTGCCATGTTTTTCGGCGCAGGCAACCTTATTTTCCCGCCGTATCTCGGCTTTAACACATCAAACCAGTGGTTCACAGCTTTCTGCTGCTTCCTGCTGACAGACGTTGGTCTTGCAGTATTTGCCCTTATGATGCTTGCCCGCACAGGTAAGGGTATCGAAGGTATCACAGAAGTTATCGGCAAGAAGCTGTCTGTAATTCTTCTCACAGCCAACGCTATCTGCCTTGGTCCATTGATTGCAATCCCAAGAACAGCGGCTACAACATTTGAGCTTGGTATTCAGCCAATCCTCCCATCTGTTCCATCATGGGCTTGCTCTATCGTATTCTTCATCATCTGCTTCGCTCTCTGCATCAAGCAGAGCAAGGTTGTCGACATCATCGGCTCGGTTCTTTCCCCTCTTATGGTTGCAGCTCTCGCAGTGCTTATCATCTCAGGTATTGTAAATCCAATCGGCGAAATCGGCGATATTATCCGCGTTGAATCTGTTGTCAAGGAAGGTATCGTTTCCGGTTACCAGACAATGGATATGCTGGGCGGTATCGTTCTTTCCATCGGTCTCCTCCTCTCCATTCAGCAGAAGGGCTACAAGACAACTAAGCAGCAGGCTAATATGATCGGTATTTCCGGTCTTGTTGCGGCTGTCGGCCTCGCTCTCGTTTACGGCGGTCTTGCATATCTCGGCGCATCCACATCTGTTGTTTATCCAGAAGGCCTTTCCCAGGCTCAGCTCGTTGTTGCCATTACAAAGGATATCCTCGGCCAGCCTGGCGTTATCCTCCTCGGCTTCATCGTTGCAGCAGCTTGTCTTACAACAGCTATCGGTCTTCTCTCCTCTTTCTCCGAATATGTTTCCGAGCTTACAAAGAACAAGTTCAGCTATAAGCTCATTCTCATTGCAACCTGCGTAATGTCCTGTGTAATTTCCAACTTCGGCATTTCCACAATCATCTCTCTCGCAGCGCCAATTCTTGAGCTTATCTACCCAATCTTTGTAATCCTCGTATTCCTCTCCCTCTTTACAAAGCAGCTCAAAAACCACAATGTACATAAGGGCGCATCTCTCGCAGCCCTCATCGTAAGTATTCTCACACTTATCGAAACATACGCAGGTGTGAAGATCGGCGTTTCTTCTCTCCCTCTCGCTTCCTTTGGCTTTGCATGGATTCTTCCATCTCTCATCGGCGGCGTTATCGGCGCATTCATCAAGGATAAGAAGAACGCATAATTTTGCCTTTTATAAAGTTTTTTATATAAGGATTTTGCTCTTACAAAGGAAAGCAGCCCACTGCAAGGGGCTGCTTTTCCTTTTGTTCAGGCTTGCAGCCTGAACAAAAATCCATACCGCAGGTATGGTATGCCATCACGCACAGCGTGTATGTAATCGCAGTAACGGCGTATGTAGTTGTTATTTAGAGGGCTATGAAGCTGTCATATTCTGCGATATTGAATGATATGTCATTCTGAGTGCGAAAGCGCGAAGAATCTCCCGCGATTTCACAATATGCTCTGTAAAAAAGCCATCCGTTATGGATGGCTTTTTCTGTATCATAAACAAGATAGGGGATGTGGTATATGGGGAGTATATCACATTCTTGTTTGTGGTATCTTAATATGAGAGCACAATGCCGCCCGGCATTGCGTAGTAGGTCACAAGACCTCTTGTTTCGCGGATTGTGATGCTATTGATTTTCCACTGCTCCTTAAGCTTTGCAACAAGCTTGTTTACACCGGCTTCATTCTTGCAGTGTGTGATTATAATATCCTTGCCGTCAAGACCGCCGTCTGTCAGCACCATGCCTGTCATGGCGCAGAGAGCCTTTTCCTCGCCGCGAACCTTGTGCTTTGCAACAATTTCACCATCTTCATTGAAAACGGAAACCGCTCTGATGCCGAGTGTAGAAGCAACAAGACCTGCAATGTGGGACATCTTGCCGTTTTTGATAAGGTTGTCATAAGTGCTGAGTGCGATGGCGATTTTACGCTCACGGCAGTATTTTTCAGCCTTTTCAGCCACCTCATCAAAGGAAAGACCCTGATTTATAAGCTTGACTGCGTATCTCACGGTAAGCTCCATAAGGCCTGCGGCAGAGCGGGAGTCGATGACTTTGATATTCTTTTCAGGGTGCTCCTCAAGCACCATTTCGCGCGCAACACAAGCCGCATTGTATGAGCCGCTGAGGGCGCCTGTGATTGTAATGCACATCACATTGTCATACTTTTCCATAGCCGCTTTGAATTCGTCCACATTAGGACAGGCTGACGAGCTTTTTGAGCTCTTTTTCATCGCGTCAAGCAATTCCTCTATATCAATGCTTTCGTCGTCGACAAATTCCTTTTCGTCTGTGATTATTTTAAGCGGTGCAGATTCAAAACCGATGCCGTTAAGTTCAAGAAACTTTGCCAGCATATCGCTTCCGCTGTCCACTACAATGCCCCAGTTCATATATATTACCTCCAATGATTTTATTTACTTTGCTATCTAATATCGAATATTATATTACATCATAACAGACATTTTGTCAATAAGTTTTTACTTGATTTTTTTGTCACATTAGGTTATAATATAGAATATCAAAAATCGCAGAAGGTGAAATTATGCAGGATAAGATGAGCTCATATCTTGAAGAGCTGAAAAATTTACACATCCCAAGGTATCACGAACTACCTGAAATAGAGCTTTATATGGACCAGCTCATTGAATATCTCAATGGACGTTTTGCCCCATTTCAGATAGATGAAAAGGACAAGATAACAGCCGCAATGGTTAATAATTATGTCAAGAGCAAGATAATTCCGCCGACAGTCAAGAAGCGTTATTCCAAAAATCATGTGGCTTATCTTATAGTCATCTGCGTTTTCAAGCAGATTTATCCTATCTCCAAAATCATGGAGATGATCAAGATACAGAAAAAGACCTTTACAACAGAAAAGGCTTACGACTATTTCTGTGTCGAGCTGGAAAATGCCCTTGTCAGTGCCTTTTCCATGAGCGGAAATCTTTCGATAGACACTTCAAACTCCATGCAGGAGGAACGCCTTTTCGTAAGAGCAAGCGTAAACTCCTTCGCCCAGAAGCTGCTTGTGGAAAAATATCTCCAGTTCAAGCTGGAAGAAATGGCAGAAAAAGAAGAATAAAGCATAAGGCAGAGTTTTCTCTGCCTTTTTATTTAATTATGGAAAATAAAAACTTACCAAAACGTAAATCCGCTCGCCTTAAAGGTTACAACTATAGTGAAACCGGAGCATATTTTATTACAATCTGCGTAAAGGATATGAGATTCCCCATTCTATCCAACATAGTTGTAGGGAATGGCGCCCTCGACATTCCGCAGAACAGGCTTACAAAAATTGGCGAGATAACAGATAAATATATCCGTTCAACAAACAGAATAAAATGACTGAAAAAGGCACCCTCAGGGTGCCTTTTTATCTTACTTGCTATATGGCATATTTGTGTTTGCCATGTTCTGGTTCATCTTCTGAGCATTCTGGAGGCTCTGTGCGTTGTGAGCCATAGTCTGCTGATTGATGGAGTTCTGCATTGGATTCTGGCCGTTAGGCATCATTGTTGTGTTTGTCACGCCTGTTGCGCCCATTGTGTTTGCAGCCTGTTCAACAAGCTTCTTAACCATAGAGCCGCCGATAGAGCCAGCCTGACGGGATGTGAGGTCGCCGTTATAGCCGTTGTTGAGGTTGAGACCAAGTTCCTTTGCTGTTTCCATCTTGAAATTATTGAGAGCTTCCTTAGCCTGAGGTGTGAGATTAGAGTTTCTGTTGCTGTTCTTAGACATGATTTTCTCCTTTTATAGTCAGAAATATTTTGTAATTTGATTACGCATATAGTTTAAGGAGATTTTTTCAAAATATCAGAGGAAGTTTTTTACACCATGCCGATACATCGCAAAACCGCCGACACTATCATATCGCCCATCGGCTCGCCGTATTCCCTGAGCACAACCTCGCCTGCCCCGATAGTGCCGCCGAAAATCGGCTTTATATCATCTGTAAAGCATACCGATAGGGCATTTTCACCCATTGACGAAAAGGTCACAGTATCGCCTGAAGAATATCCCACCGTCACTATCTGCCCGAATCTCCCTCGTTTTGCCAGATTTTCAGCCATTTCAGCGGGGCAAATCAATATGGGCGAAATTATCTTATCCGGGATATTTTTCGTCACAACGGCGATGTCAAAGGCATTTCTGCCGTCATTTTTTATATCAACAATATGCCACTCCCCCGGCGCACCTTCAAGGCAGGCGGCAATGCGGCTTTTTATATAATTATTTTGCTCAAAAACTCCGATAATAATAAAAAAATCACCACGCTTATATGTCGTGGTGATATTTTTTGCATATTTTAATAAATTATTCAGCCAACTTGCCGATAACAGCAGCATCGTTTTCGAATTTTTCCTTGATTTCAGCGTTCTTGATGCCAGGTGTGTTGATGAGAACGTTGAGGTGGCCGCCCTTGATAGCTGTCTTTGCACAGCTTACTGCAACACCGAGGTCACTTGCTGTGTTAGGGTTGCTCTTGCCGTCGATAGACTGAGCAAGCTCAAGAACTTCCTTAGCCATAACCATTGTGTTGTAAGGCACTTCTGTTGCGTAAATTGTAGCTTCCTGAATAGCTGCGGAGCGAGCCTTCTTTTCTTCTTCCTCAGCCTTAGGGAGCTTGAAAGCAGCAGAAACCTTGTTATATGCTTCTGTGTCTTCGTCGATCTGCTTGATGAGCTTTTCCTTGAGAGCTTCAGCCTTTTCGAGAACTGCCTTGCAGTTTTCTTCAAATTCAGCATACTTAGGCTTTCCGATAGTAAGACGGCATACCATAGCTACAAGAGCTGCTGCCTGTGCGCCGCAGAGAGCTGCAACAGAGCCGCCGCCAGGAGCAGGAGCGTCAGAAGCAAGTGTGTCTGTAAACTGTGTGATTGTCATGTCAACAAGTTTCATTTTCTTTATCCTCACAAAATAATTATTGTTTTATATCGTTTTTCTTGCCTCCCTCTGACGAGGGGGGTGTCCGAAGGACGGGGGGAGAGAATTATTATTAAATTTCGCCACAGGCGATTTTACACCCCCTCCACCATTGTTTCAACGGTCCCCCTCCCCGATAATGGGGTCCCCGCAAAACCTGTTTTGTGGGGTAAAATCACAGGGGAGGCTGTTAGAGGTGATTCTATCTCTTAATCTTCACCGAGATTATCATATAATCGCCGTCGTTTTCCTGTGTAAAATCGGCATTGATGCCGCTCTGGGTAAGATTTTCCACATGATTTTTTACCGCATTGACAAAAAGCCGCAAATCCCGCACAACCACCTTCGTGTTGCGTTTTTTCCGCTCCCTGTTCATGCCGTTTATCACGGCGGAGATATGCTTTTCCGCCTTGTCCACATTGAGAGCATTTTCACCTATGTATTTCGCGCAGGAAGCCTGCACCACTCCGTCCTCGATGCGGAGCAGCGCTCTGCCGTGGCGCTCTGTCAGCCCGTAAGCCTTGATTATTTCCACAGTTTCAGGTGTCAGCCTGAGCAGGCGGATTTTATTTGCCACCGCCGACTGGGTGCGCCCTATCGAATCGGCAATCTCCTGCTGAGTCATGCCAAATTCGTCCGACAATTTTTTAAGAGCTTCCGCTTCTTCAAAGAAATCGAGATTCTGCCTTACGATATTTTCAGCCAGCGCAATGCGGGCGCTTTTCATATCGTCAGCCGAAATCACATGGCAGGGCGCTGCCTTTACACCGAGCATAACAAGGGCGCGCAGACGCCGCTCGCCCGAAACAAGCTCGAAACCATCGCCCTTTTCCCTGACGGTCAGCGGATTTAATAAGCCATATTGCCGGATGCTTTCGGCAAGACTTTTTATCTCGCTTTCGGCAAAATGCACCCTGGGCTGATGGGGATTTCTGCTGATTTTGCCTATCGGAATGTCTTTGTATTTCGGCTCACTGCGTTCTTTTTTAAAGTTGAGCATATTTTCGCCTCCCTTGTGTTTTCACTTTCCAAGGAAATAATAACACAAAAAAGACGAGTATTTTGTAATATTTTAGCGTGATTATACGATTTGTAATGAAAAAATATGCAAAAATAATTGTAGGGGCGGTGGTTCCATCCCCGCCCGTTTATTTAATTCGTGCGAAGCACACATTATATCCGCACAGCGGAATGTAATCACGCAACGCGCGTATGGAATCAATTATTTTACATGGCATCGATACAATCGTATGTAATCGGTGTCTTTCAGAACGTCGGGGACGCCGTTCCCTACAATTTATGCGGGCGGGCGCAGAGACCCGCCCCTACAAATTAAATAGACGGCCGTTGGCCTGCACCTCATCCGTCACACTTTGTGTGCCACCTTCCCCTCAAGGGGAAGGCTAAGGGTGGGGAAATTAGAACAAGCCCTTGATTACGCCGTTTTCGTCGATGTCGATCTTTTCTGCTGCAGGAACCTTTGGAAGGCCAGGCATCTTCATGATTTCGCCTGTGAGAGCAACGATGAAGCCTGCGCCTGCGGAAACCTTAGCTTCGCGGACTGTAACTTCAAAGCCTCTTGGTGCGCCGAGAAGATTCTGATTATCGGAGAAGGAGTACTGAGTTTTAGCGATACATACAGGAATCTTGTCATAGCCAAGCTTTGTGAGAGTCTTGATCTGGGACTGTGCTTCCTTTGTGAATACAACGCCGTCAGCGTGGTAAATCTTCTGTGCAACAGCGCGGATCTTATCTTCAATGGAAGCTTCGAGGTCGTATGTGAACTGGAGACTGCTTTCTTCTTCACAAGCTGCAACAACCTTGTTTGCAAGGTCGATAGCGCCTTCGCCGCCCTTTGCGAATACTTCGGAGAGAGAAACTCTTGCGCCGTTTTCTTCACAGAGCTTGATGAGAGCGTTGACTTCTGCTTCTGTATCAGTCGGGAAGCGGTTTACTGCAACAACTGCAGGAAGCTTGAACACATTCTTTACGTTTGCAATGTGCTGAGCAAGGTTTTCAAAGCCCTTTGTGAGCGCTTCGATATTTTCGCCTGTAAGCTCATCCTTCTTGATGCCGCCGTGATACTTGAGACCGCGGATCGTGGCAACGATAACAACTGCGCTTGGTTCAAGACCTGCTGTGCGGCACTTGATATCGAGGAACTTTTCTGCGCCGAGGTCAGCGCCGAAGCCTGCTTCTGTTACAACATAGTCAGCCTTCTTGAGGGCGTACTTTGTAGCTGTTACTGTGTTACAGCCGTGAGCGATGTTTGCGAATGGACCGCCGTGAACGAGAGTTGGTGTGTGTTCAAGTGTCTGAACGAGGTTAGGGAGAAGAGCTTCTCTGAGAAGAGCCGCCATAGCGCCCTGTGCATTGATGTCACCTGCTGTTACAGGCTGTCTGTCATAAGTATAGCCTACAACGATGCGTGCAAGGCGAGCCTTGAGGTCTTCAATGCCGTCTGCCATACAGAGTGTAGCCATAACTTCGGAAGCAGCTGTGATGTCGAAGCCGTCTTCACGGAGCTCGCCGTCTGTGTGGGAGCCGCAGCCGTCGATGATGTTACGGAGCTGACGATCATTCATATCCATACATCTGCGGAATACAACGCGCTTAGGGTCGATGTTCTTTGGGTTGCCCTGATAGATGCTGTTGTCGATCATTGCGCAGAGAAGGTTGTTAGCCGCTGTGATAGCGTGAAGGTCGCCTGTGAAATGGAGGTTGATGTCTTCCATTGGAACGACCTGAGCATAGCCGCCGCCTGCAGCGCCGCCCTTGACGCCGAATACAGGGCCGAGAGAAGGCTCACGGAGGCAGATCATAACATTCTTGCCGATCTTGCTCATAGCATCACCGAGACCGATGGATGTTGTTGTCTTGCCTTCGCCCATTGGTGTAGGGCTGATAGCTGTAACAAGAATGAGCTTGCCGTTCTTTTCGTTCTGCTTTGCTTCGTTTACAGCCTTCTGGCTGATCTTAGCCTTATATTTGCCGTAAAATTCAATATCGTCTTCTGTGAGACCGATCTTGTTTGCAATTTTGAGAATGTGGTCGAGCTGGGCTGCCTGGGCGATCTGAATGTCTGTTAACATATTACTTCTCCTTTTTTGATTACTGTTTCTGCCATATTATCACCGAAACGGTAAAGCAGAGTTTCGAGGTTTTTAGCTTTCCAGATTACTATATCACACTGCTTGCCACGCTCAATAGTACCGACCTTGTCAGCCATGTCGACTGCGCAGGCGGCATTGAGAGTTACAGCAGTTAATATTTCTGCAGGTGTCATGCGGTACTTCAGGTATGCAAGGTTCATTGCAAGCTGAAGATTATATGATGGGCAGGAGCCCGGATTGAAGTCGGATGCGATTGCAACAGGAACATTTCTCTTGATGAGTTCCTTTGCAGGAGCAAAATGCTCGCCAAGATAGAAAGATGTGGACGGGAGCACAGTTGCAATAGTTGCGCTGTCAGCAAGATGGTTGATGCCGTCATTGTCGATCATAATAAGATGGTCGGCAGAGATGGCATTCATTTCTGTGCCGAGAGGGACAGCGCCGATGACGTTGATTTCGTCAGCGTGGATTTTTGGAATGAGACCAGCCTTCTTGCCTGCGATAAGAACCTTGCGGCTCTGTTCAACATTGAATGCGCTGTTTTCACAGAAAACATCACAGAATACTGCGAGAGGGATTTCTTCCTCATGGTTGCGGCGCTGGAGCTCAGGAATCATTTCGTTTACGATATAGTCCACATATTCATCAGGCTTGCCTGCGAATTCAGGTGCAACGGCATGAGCGCCCATAAATGTAGGACAGATGTCAACTAGGGTGTTCTTTCTCATTTCACGGATGACTTCAAGCTGCTTCATTTCATTTGCGATGTCAAGACCGTAGCCGCTCTTGATTTCGATAGTTGTGATACCCAGCTTTTTGATGTCATTGAGGAGACCCATCGACTTGTCGTAAAGCTCCTTGAAGGAATCCTTGCGTGTGTTGCGCACTGTGTCGATGATACCGCCGCCTGCCTCTAAGATTTCGAGGTAGGATGCACCTCTCAGCTTGAGAGGGACTTCATGTTCACGCCAGCCGCCGAAAACAAGGTGTGTATGGCTGTCAACAAGACCGGGAGTTACAAGCTGACCCTTTGCGTCGATGATTTCATCGAACTGACCGTTAGGGATAGTATCGCCTGTGTAAATGCCGAGAATCTCGCCGTTTTCGCATACGATAGCGGCATCCTTGTAGATGGAGATTTCGCCCTGTTCCTTGCCGCTCTTTGCGTAAGAGCCTGTCGGTGTGGCAAGAACACCGATGTTTTTGATAAGTTTCTTGCTCATGTGTGTACCTCTTTTATGTAGGTGATATTTCAAAGTTATAAGTAAGATGTGTCAAAGACCCAGATTAAATACGCGGGCGGGGATGGAACCACCGCCCCTACGAATAATCTATAAAAGACAAGCTGTAGTGAACGGCGCCCTCGACGTTCCGCAAGGACGAAGTCCGTCCTATTCAATCAGTCGAAGACAACATATCGCGTCACAAAGTGACTTTTTAGTCTTTATGCATTTTGAGGAACTGTCCTGACCACTCGGTTTACACCCCAGACGACAGGTCGCCCGGGGACCCCAAATGATTAAATAAGCACGTCGCCACCCGGCGCCGGTGAAATGCCCGAATGGTGCTTAGTCTTTATGCATCTTTAAAAACTGTCCTGACCATTCGGTCATTTCTTTGTCGTCGGACAGATATTCGTTGGAATCGGCATATTCATTTTTAATATATCCCGGAAGCAAGTCGACGCGAACCACCTTCTGCTTGAAGCTTTTCGGCGCGAAAACATCGCTGAATGTAGCTTCAGGGTCTGTTATGACGACGACAGTCTTATACCAGTTGTCGAAGTGCATTATTCTCTGGAAGAAGCGGGACATTCCCTTCATTTCGTCCTTCTTTATCTTGCGGATAAGGTCAATATGCGCTTTCGTGGCTTCCATCGGATAGAAAACCCCGTCAACAACCTTGTTTTCCCTGCCGCCAGAGCTTCTTTCAAAGCCCCCGTCATGGTTGATTTCGATGTTGCCGTAAATATCGTCACATTCGATGACGAAAGCCATCTTGCGAGTGAAAACCATGCAGTTTACACGGCTCGACTTGCCATCATAGTTGATATTCACATCGCGGAGAATGTACATTGGCATATCAAGAGTGAGCAGCGCATCGATGATTCTGCGCTCGCCGAGGGCATTCTTTACAGCGCGGTCATATTCCGCCTTCACATCTTCCCCCTGCGCCATAAGCGTCTCAAGACGCTTGCACTCATCTTCCCATATACTTGTATTTTTTAAAATTGTTGGTTTATCCAGCATATTTTACTTCCTTTATGCTTTTTTCTTTGTGAACCTGCATTCAGGGTAGTTACTGCATCCGAAAAATTCGCCATACTTTCCGCTGCGGAGAACAAGTTCTCCTCCACATTCCGGACAACATGTTTCAAGTTGTTTACGGAATCTTTCGGTATAGTCAGCAGTATTTTCACTGTGCTTTGACAGAAACATCTCCGCAAAAGACTTCATCGACTTATCGTCCCATTCAATAGCATTTGATTTTGCATTCTCGCGTTTTATGTATTCTATCAGAGCATCAGCTCTTATAAGTTTATTCTTTATTTCTTTAGGTGCAAATCTGTCGTTTACGACCGATTTGGGATTTGCTATAACTGTTATAGCCCTGTAATTATCATCAAAGCTTCCGCCGATAAGAGAGGATATTATTTTTGAGAACATTCCTTTCTGAGCCTGCTTGTCACTGTTCATCTTGCGAAGCAGAGCCAGATGTCTTTCATTCTGTGTTATCGGAGAATAAATACCTTCTCGGCGTTTTCTTCCACCGACTTCAACAACACGGGTAAATGCCCCTTTGTTATCCACTTCAATATTGCCGTACATATTCTTACATTCGATAATAAATATAAGCTTTGAAGTTACAACAACAAAATCTATCTGTGCAGTATAGTCCTCATACTCAATATAAATATCTCTAAGAACATACATTGGAATATGGCTGTTTTTCAGTTCGAAGATAACATTTTCTTCGCCTGCAATTCCAGCTTTGACATTGCGGATTTCCTGCTCAATCTCCTCTTTCAGTTTACCTTTAGCCTTATCGCAAAGTAACTGCAGTTCTTCAAGCTGTTTTTCACCCGAGCCATGCTCTTTAAATATAACAGGCTCCTTATCTTTAGTGAAGAACATTACGCCTTACCTTTTGCGCCCTTGGAGCCGCCCTGTGCTGCGAGGACGTTGGAATTGAAGCTGTAAACAGTAGCAGCCTTTTCACGGTGCTTCTTGAGAGCAAGCTCGATAAGCTTATCCATAAGCTGTGTGAAGTCTACGCCCGAAGCTTCCCAGAGATAGAAGGAAAGGGAGCCTGGGATTGTGTTAGGCTCATTGATGAAGATTTCGCCTGTTTCATCGTTTAAGAGGAAGTCGATACGGCATACGCCCGAAAGACCGATAGCCTTGAAAGCTCTTACTGCAAGGTCCTGAATGCGCGCTGTCTGACCTTCTGTGATGAGGGCAGGAAGCTGACGCTTTGTGCTGGACATACCCTTGCTCTTGCCGCCGCCCGATGTGTACTTATCGTTGAATGTGAGAATATCTGTTGCATTGAGTGGTTCTTCACAGACAGATGGGATAGCGTTATCGCAGTCGCCAAGTACAGAGCAGTTGATTTCACGGAGGTTTGGCACAGCAACTTCACAGAGTACACGAGCCGCAAATGTGAATGCGTGCTCGCAGGCATCGAGCAATTCTTCTCTGTTGTTAGCCTTCTTGATGCCGATGGACGAGCCGAGGTTTACAGGCTTTACGATAACAGGGAAATTGAGCTCAGCAATGAGCTTGTCGAGAGCGGCATTTGTGTCCTTGAAAAATTCGCTTCTGTGCATCTGCACACCCTTTACAACAGGAAGACCTTCAGCCTGGAGTAAGCTCTTGCAGAGCCACTTATCCATACCTGTTGCCGAAGAAGTTACATCAGGGCAGGCATAAGGCACGCCGAGGTATTCCAAAAGTCCCTGAAGTGTGCCGTCTTCAACATTTGTGCCGTGAACGATAGGCACAGCAATGTCAAAACGGTCAACAACGCTGGATTTAAGCTTGTTTGGCGGATATTTCATAAGAACGCAGGAGTTTACATCCTTTACAGGCACGACTCTTGTGCTTTCAGCAAGAGCCTTTTCGATGTTCTTGAAACTTTCCATATAGCGAAGCTTTTCGCCTGTGTAGAAATCACCGCTTTTTGTTATGTAAAGTGGGATAAGGTCATATTTGTTTGTGTCGATGGCATTGTAGCCCTGAAGTGCAGAAATAATTGAAATTTCATGCTCGACGGATTTACCGCCGAAAATAACGGCAACTCTCGGCTTGTTCATAGTGGTTCTCCTTGTATTTTAATATTGCCTCTCCTGTGAATTCACCCCAATGAGCGGGCTCATCGGGGACCCCATTACCGGAGAGGGGGACCGCCTTCGGCGGTGGAGTGGTTGTCATTCAACTCGTTTATTCTTTCTTTTATAACAGAATCTATATACTCACAAACTCCGTTAAAGTTCTTATTTACCTCGTTATTGGGTATTCGTAATATCATCAAATCATATTTTTCAAGAAACTTTGTTCTCTCAGAATCTTTATATTCTCCTTCATCATTGAAATGTTGTGATCCATCAATCTCAATAACAAGTTTAGCCTTTGCGCAATAAAAATCGGCTATATATTTTCCCAATATTTTCTGACGATATATTTTTGTATTATAATTTCGAAGAAAATCATACCACAGATGTTTTTCTTCCCTTGTCATATTTTTACGTAAGCTCCGTGCATTAGGGATTATCTCTCTGTTGTGCTTTCTCTCCATAACAACCCCTCCGTCAGCTTCGCTGCCACCTCCCCTTGCACAGGAGAGGCTTTTGGTTTATTTACATACCCGCGTCCATAATTCCGAAGAATACCTTCGGCTGGTCGAGGAATGGGTAGTGTCCTGCGCCCTTGACAACGGCAAGACCTGCCTTAGGCATGAGCTTTTCCATTGTCTGGCCGTCACTAAGCGGCGTTGCATCGTCATTTTCGCCCCAGATAAGCAGTACATCGGCATTTATATCGCCCATAAGATGCTTTAAATCCTCGTTTACAACGAGAGAAAGGGTGTGCTTCATAACATTGCTTGCGCTGTTATAGTCGGCAGAGCCGGCGTTTCCTCTGCGCTCCTCCCAGAGCGGCATGAAGAAAAATCCGCCGATTTTTGTATTTACGATTTTCTTGCAAAGCTTGTAGGTGTAAACCTTCCAGTAATAGCTTAAAGGGCGCTTTGGCACGATGCCTGCGCCATCGATGATGACAGCCTTTTCGCACTTTATCTTGTCCTTGTGAAGGCTCATCAGCTTAATCATAAGGCGGACACCGAAGGAATGGCCCATAAGGATAACGTCATTAAGCCCCAGCTCCTTGCAGAAATCAAGGACGAAAGAGACATATTTATCCACATTCCAGCCCTCAGGCGGCTCATGAGTCTTGCCGCATCCGGGAGTTTCAGGGGCGATTATGCGGTAATTTTTGCCCTCGAGGAAGTTAAAAATACTCTGGTAAACTTCCACAGGAGCGGCCCAGCCGTGGAGGAAAAGCACAATCTTTTCGCCCTCACCGCTGTCGTAATAATTGGTATCGATATTCTGAATAGTGATATTTTTAAGCATATTTGCCTCGGTATGTCAGAAATTTATGCGCACTAAAAAAGCGCATAGTTATACACTATTTATTGTATCACAAATTTTTTGATAATACCACAGTATTTTGGCAAAAATATAAAAAATCAAAGGAGGTTTTGTTTTGAAACTTACAAAAGAACAGTATTCCGAGATATACCGCCGCCACACGAACAAATCAAACCTTGTCAAAGACTGTCTGTGGGCATTCTTTGTCGGCGGCACAATATGCCTTATCGGGGAGTTTTTCCGCAATTTTTACCTTTCACGAGGGCTGAGCGAGCAATCCGCTGCCACAGCCGTACCGATTACGATGGTATTTTTAGGGGTGGCGCTGACAGCCTTGCGCGTATATCATAAAATCGCCAACAAGGCAGGGGCAGGCACACTTGTGCCTATAACAGGCTTTGCCAACGCGGTTTCCTCTGCCGCCGTCGAATTCAAAGCCGAAGGCATAATTTTAGGCACCTGCGTGAAAATGTTTACCATCGCAGGCCCAGTCATCGCCTGCGGCACAAGCGCAAGCATAGTGTATGGATTGATATTGTTATTATTGGATTAGAAAAACGGGCGGGCGCAGAGACCCGCCCCTACATAAATACACATTCGTAGGGGACGGCGCCCTCGACGTCCCGTAATAAAAAGCTCTCCAAATGGAGAGCTTTTTATGTTTATTTATCTGGATAATTTGTATTTTACTTTTTCTATTCAAAATCCTTTTCGAGTGAGGCTGTAAAAATAAAAATATCATAGGATGTCAACTTAAGACAGGACATATTCTGAGGCAATTTTCCGAATATCGTCTTATAATGTACACAGGCGGCAAGACAGCTGCCCTCTCTTGCAGGGTGGGAATTATCCGAGCAATAAAGCTCAATCCCGCTGCCTCCTCTGTAAACATCGGCAAAATACTTACCCACAGGAGAAAGCTCCATATCCATTAGTTCTGCGGCATTTTTGTATTTTTCGTGAATGATATTGGTCATCGCAACAGAGCTCAGCCTGTTTTCAGCCAGAAATTCCGCTCCGTTTTTTCTGCCCCATGTTTCATAAAGGACAAACTTTGAAACTCTCGCCCCGATATCGTTCTTAATCATCGTAAGTCCATTTATAAAGGCATCATTGTCAGTTATAGGCAGAAGGCTGTTTTCCTGCAGAACGCATACATCAATATGATTTTCCGCCGTTATTTCACGCACCTTCGCCCAATGGCTGTCGTATGGTGTAAGGTTTTCATACAGCTTCCTGTCAGGGCAGGTCACTGCAAAAACTCTCACATCGCGCCCGTTTGCCTTGCATAATGTGTCAAAAAGCACAGGCATATCGTTGTAATATGTATAACTGTTGCCAACAAAAAGTATGTTCATAATTTATTCCTTGTATTGTCAGTTTTCAAGGCGTCTATGCCTTTTATGCCATTATATCAAAATACACGCAGATATGCAAATCCTGTGTATAATCTTCTCTTTATCCACACAAAATAACACAAAAACTTACTGTGAGGTACACTATGAAGCTTACGGGCAAGACAATTACATTTTCAAACCCCATATACATCAATTCGTGGGCGAGCGCTGTGGGAAGCAAGGAAACGGCAGGGCCTCTGAAAAACGATTTCGACCTGACCTTTGACGACGACCTTTTAGGTCAGCCCACATGGGAGAAAGCCGAGACCGAGCTTGTCAAATCTGCCGTCAAGACGGCGCTCGACAAGGGAAACGTCACCCTGCCTCAGCTCGACCTTGTGACGGGCGGCGACCTGCTCAACCAATGCACCGCCTCATCCTTTGCAAGCCGTGATTTTTCCGTGCCTTTTCTCGGGCTTTACGGCGCCTGCTCCACCATGGCGGAGGGGCTTATCGTCACTTCTGCCTTTATTGACGGCGGCATAAACTACGCCCTATGCGAGGCAAGCAGTCATTTCTGCTCGGCGGAAAGGCAGTACAGAATGCCTATCGAATACGGCTCACAGCGCTCCCCTGCCGCTCAATGGACTGTAACAGGCTGCGGAGCTGTGCTTTTATCCAACAAGCCTTCAAATATCATGGTCACACGGTCGAAAATCGGCAAAATCGTCGATTTAGGGGTTACCGATGTATCAAATATGGGGGCGGCTATGGCGCCTGCCGCCTTTGACACGATAAATGAGTTTTTGAAGGACACAGGCACACGCCCTGAGGATTTTGACCTTATCGTCACAGGCGACCTTGCGCAGGTGGGGCGTGATGTTGTCATCGAGCTTTTCCAGAAGGAAGGTATCGATATTGCCCCATATTATGACGACTGCGGCTGTATGATTTTCGGCGACCAGGATGTCCACTCAGGCGGCTCGGGCTGTGGATGCTCGGCAAGCGTGCTTTGCTCACGATTGTTGAAAGCAATGGAGGAAGGCGAAATAAAATCCCTGCTTTTCTGCGGCACAGGGGCGCTGCTCTCGCCTACCACATCAAATCAGGGCGAAAGCATTCCGGGGATATGCCATCTTGTGGAATTAAGGAGGGTGTAGCATGAATTATTTCAACGCATTCTGGGTCGGCGGGCTTATCTGCCTTATCGGGCAGATTCTGATTGACAAAACCAAGCTGACTCCGGCGCGAATACTGACGGGCTATGTGGTGATGGGCATAATTCTCACCGCCATCGGAGTATACGAGCCTGTTGTGGAATATGCGGGGGCTGGGGCGACAGTGCCCCTTTTAGGCTTCGGCTATTCGATGGCAAAGGGTGTTGAAAAGGCTGTTGCCGCCGATGGGCTTTTAGGTGCGTTCACAGGCGGACTTTCCTCTACGGCAGGCGGCATTGCGGCGGCTGTGTTTTTCTCACTCATAGCGGCATTTGTATTCAAGCCGAAAACGAAGTAGGGGTATATTTATTCAATCCGTCGGAGACACCTCGATTGCCTTTAAGGCAATCACCCGCTCGAAGAGCGTATATTAAATGTGAGCTTGCCTCACACACACGGGGTCCAGGGGCGTAGCCCTTGGTCCCGTGATCAAACTGCGTGGATCAGTTTGGGCATTTTGCTTCTTTTGTGCAAGCATAAAGAAGTCGTCGAAGACGCCCCACGCCTTGTGCGTGGCGGGAAAGCTAATGATTTAGATAAAGCTTTACTCTGTTATGCGGCGAGAGCAAGCCCCCGCCCTACAGTGCCACCTCATCCACCACTTCGTGGCCCCCCTTCCCAAATGGGGTCCCCGAACAGCCTGCTGTTTGGGGTGTGAATCAAGGGGAAGGCAAAGAGACTGCACAAACCGCAGGAGATCCTTCACATTCGTTCAGGATGACAAAATCCGAGGCAAGATTTATAAAAATATTTCAATTTCTCCGCAACCTTTTCTGTATTTTCCCGTCTAATATAACAGATGCATCAAAAAGTGATAGTTTTACAGCTATCCAGAGGGGAAAATTATGGAGGACAAGCAGATAATCGAGCTGTTTTTCGCCCGTGACGAAGGCGCGATAACGGCTATACAGGAAAAATACTCCAATATGTGCCAGAGTATACTCAGGCGCATATTGCCCGACAGCCGTGATGTTGAAGAATGTCTCGGTGATGTTTTTCTGCGCCTTTGGAATGCAATTCCCCCGCTTCGTCCCCTTTCTCTCAAGGCTTACACCATCAGAGTTGCGCGAAATGCCGCTCTCGACAGGTATGACCACAACAAAAAGAGCGAGCTCTCCCTCGCCTTTGACGAGCTGAGCCCGTTTCTCCCTGATGCATCACAAAATGTGGAAAACGCCGCAAATGCCGACGAATTCAAGGCATTTCTCAATGATTTTCTGCGCAGGCAGTCGAAAGAAGCACGAGTTTTCTTCGTCCGACGCTACTTTTACGGCGAAAGCATAAGCGAAATCGCAGACAGCTGCCGCTGCGGCGAGGGCAAGGTCAAATCCTCCCTCTTCCGCACACGAAACAACCTGAGAAAGGCCATGGAAAAGGAGGGTATGACAATATGAATAAGCGGTTTGATATTTTCATGAAAGCGGCAGACGACGATATTCTGGAAGAAGCCCAGCTTTATGTTCCCCGAAAGCGGACTTTCTCGAAAATCATGGGTCTTGCCGCCTGTCTCTGCATAGCTTTTGGCGCGTATATGACAATGGGCGGTTTCGGCGCTTCTGCCGAGGATAGCTCCGTTATGGCGCCGGGCGGAAATCTGTATGCAGAATCTGCAACTATTGCGGCCTCTGCCACAGTGGCACAGGGTGAGACTATGACAGAATCCACAGTTATGGCAACCTCCAATGAATCTGCCCTCGACAATGACTGCAAGCAGGAAGCGGTTTCATCGCCGATAATGCCAAGTGACAAAAAGTCTTTGCTCCCTGCCAACGCTGTCGTATGCAATTTCACCGTGACAGGCAACGAAAAGCAGATAGATTTTTCTGTGGGCGAAATGGATTTCACGCTGACAGCCTCGGAAAATGACATTCTTGCCGATGAAAAATATCGCAACACCCTGCTTTCCGACAAGGAAGATGAGACGATTACATGGTATTCTGAGGACGGCGACACCGAATATATCCTTGAGCTTATCGAAGGAGACTACGACCTCCTCTATTCGACAGCCAAGGAGATAGCCGGAAATCTGGGAATCAAAATATCAGGTTAACGCTCCATCTGTTGCAAAAATGTAAAATAATATATTCCGGTGCAATAGCCGTTGATTTTCCCTGTGTTTTATGATAAAATAGTTTTAATAAATCAATTTATCGTAAAATAAGGAGCATTATTATGCGTGACGGCAAGTTTACCCTTTCCGGTATTTTAATGTTGATATGCCTCACTGTATTTGTTATTTACACAGCAGGCAATATCGCAGGCATCTGGCTTTAAAGGACCGTTCTTGGTCCTTTTTGAGTATCGAAAGGTTTTTCGATACTTTCGAACAAAGCAGGCTTTGTTCGAGTTTACAGATGTGCAAAAATCCATGCACATGTCCCGGATTTTTGCAGATTAAATAGGATTTGCGCCCTTGAGCGCGGGAAACGCACAACTGCAGAGCATCTGTCATTATATTGCAATTCTTGTTTTAATATTTTTTGGCAGTCTGAAAGGACCGTTATTGGTCCTTTTTTCATACCACGCATTATTTGCTCGGAAAAGGAGATATTATGAAAAAACCAGGGTTTGGCTTTTGGCTCGCTCTTATCGGCATAGTTATTATAATCATCGGCATTATAGGAATCGGCAAGCTTTCGGGTTTTTATAATTCGGAGGCTCATCTCACAGCCGCAACAGACAGCGACAAGCCTAAGGTGGAAGCTCCCGATTTTTATGTATATGACACAGACGGCAATAAGGTAAGCCTTTCCTCCCTCCGTGACGGGCGCAAGGCTGTCATCAATTTCTGGGTTTCGTGGGAGGAGGACTGCATCACAGGTCTTGAATCCTGCCAGGCGGCATACAAAGAATTCGGCGACGATGTGCTCTTTATGATGGTCGACCTTCCAAATGACGGGCGCGAAACCGAGGATATGGCAAAGGCGCTTATCAAAAATAAGGGCTGGACTCTCCCATTTTATTTCGATACCGACAATGAAGTCTTTCAGTATTACGATGTGACAGGTCTGCCTTCCACATACATTCTCAATTCGGACGGCACTTTCTATGGCTTCACACAGGGCTCGCTCGAAACCGATGCCCTTATTGATGCCATTAAAAACGCCAATTAAAGGAGGACAAAATGCAGTATTTAATCTCATTTCTTGAAGGCATAGTCACCTTCATCTCCCCCTGTATGCTTCCGATGCTTCCACTTTACATCATGTATTTTTCGGCAGGCAAGGACAAACGCCACACATTCGTCAATTCCTGCGGCTTTGTGCTGGGCTTTTCGATGATTTTCATCGCCCTCGGCGCTCTGGCTTCTTCATTCGGTGCATTTTTATCGAGCCATGAAACACTCGTCAACATAATTTCCGGCGGTATCGTAGTGCTTTTCGGCCTTAACTTTGCAGGAATACTCAATATTCCGTTTCTCAACCGCACACTCAAAGCCGAAAGCAGCATTATCCCTGACGGATTTTTCAGCGCAATACTTTTCGGCATGGTCTTTGCTGTCGGCTATTCGCCTTGTGTCGGCACATTTTTAGGCTCGGCGCTTATGATGGCATCACAGCAGGGCTCTGTTATGAAGGGCGTGCTTATGCTGACCTGCTACTCCCTCGGTCTCGGTCTGCCCTTTATAATGTGCGGACTTCTGCTTGAAAGGCTGCAGGGCGCATTCGACTTTATCAAAAACAATTATAAGACTATAAACCGCGTATGCGGCATTCTTCTCATCATTGTCGGCATATTTATGATGACCGGCAAAATGGGCGATTTATTAGGTCTTTTAAGCTAATTTATTTCTCCCCCCTCCTCGGCTCTCCTGTACCAGGGGAGCTGGTAGCCGTAAGGCTGACTGAGGGGTTGTCAGCTACAATTTTTCAGCTTACCAATACAAAAATCTAATGAAAACGGGGAACAAACTTATGAAAAATAAATCCACATTATTACTTATCATCGGCATCGCTGTCATTCTCGTCGGCGCGGTCTTTGCCTACAACAAGCTGGGCGCGCTTTACACACCGGAAAATTACCTCCCGTCGGGCACAACAGAAAGCGACAAGCCTAAAATCGACGCGCCTGACTTTGCCGTTTACGATATGGACGGCAATTCCGTACTGCTCTCCGAAATCGGCAAGGGCAAAAAGGTAGTGCTCAATTTCTGGGCTACATGGTGCAAATACTGCAAGGAAGAAATGCCTGATTTTGACGAGGTTTACAAGGAAATGGGGGACGATGTTGTCTTTATGATGATTAACCTCCCATACACAAGGGGCGAATCTGTTGAAAAGGCAAAGGAATACATTGCCGAAAACGGCTTCTCCTTCCCTGTTTACTTTGACAACGACCAGGATGTATATCAGAATTACGACGTTTCAGGTCTGCCTGCAACCTACATCATCAATTCGGACGGCACTTTCTTCGGCTACACTCAGGGCAGGCTGCCGAAGGATGCCCTCGTAAACGCTATCAATAATGCCTACTAAACTTAAAAAAATCCTTATTTTCATCGGGGCGCTGTGCGCTCTCGACACTCTCATTCTTGCGGTCACCGCAAATCTTTTCAAAGCCATTGTAATGGGCGCACTCACCTGTGTGATTTTCGGCTTTGCATTCTTCCGCGATAAAATCATGGCTTTTCTCCGTTCAAAATGGGGAAAAGTCGCAGTTTCCGTTATAATTTTCGGCATAATATGCCTTGTCATAGGTGTGGTTTCGCTCCATTTATACGGCAGTAATGACAATGTGACATATCACGAGGATGCTGTTATAATCTTAGGCGCAGGCATAAAGGGCGAGCGGCTTTCGCTGACTCTCAAGTACCGTCTTGACAAGGGGCTTGAGTATATCGCCCTAAATCCAAACGCGAAAATCATCGTCACAGGCGGCAAAGGTCCGGGAGAAAGCATTACCGAAGCCGAAGCTATGCGGCGCTATCTTGTGTCGCAGGGCATTGAAAATGACCGCATAATTATAGAGGATAAAGCCACCTCCACCTATGAAAATCTTATGTACTCAAGTGAATTTCTGAGCGAAGGCGACGAGGTCGTCATCGTGACAGACGGTTTCCACATCTTCCGCGGCGTAAGCATGGCTAAAAAATTCGGCCTTGAAGCCACACATCTCCACTCGAAGTCATATATTCCACAGCTTCCGCTTAATTTTATCCGCGAGCTTGCGGCAGTAATGAAGATGTTTGTATTGGGGAAGTAAAATATATCCGCAAGCGGATGCGATATGTCCTTCGGACACGATATAATTCTTCGCATTGCGATATTCGTCTTCGACGAGCGATATGTTTGCTTTGCAAACGCTGATGTGTGACTTCGTCACATTGAACAGGGTTCGATCCCTCCGTCAATCTTCGATTGACACCTCCCTTTACCAAAGGGAGGCTTTCATCATTTGCTTTTTCCGTAACGAGTATACTAATCTTTACAAAAGGAGCTGCTATGAAAAAATACCGTATTCTTCTCGCCTGTATTTCAGTTATTGCTGTTATTTTTGCTATACTGTGGTATTTCGCAAAGAATGATGACAGCGGTTTATATGAAATCGCCCATGCCGGAGTACACGGCAGCCTTGAAGCTTTCCGCAGATATGCCGAAACAGGCAGTGAAAGCGATTATATAAACGGACTTGCCGACTATAATCTCTTCCTTTCTATGGCTTTCCGCCTTGAGGACAGCGAGATGAACAATTGCAAAACCGACTGCAACAGACTTTACGGCTCGATGATTATTACTCCTGAAAAGGTACATGAAAACATAGACGCGCTTATCAATATCCTTGAAATGCTCGATACTGATTTAAATAATCCAAACGCATACCTGCGTATGAACGAGCTGAATAATCTGCTTGAACACGGCGAATAACGCACAACAAAAAACTCTCCACAGGTTGTGGAGAGTTTTTCTTATGTAATTTTTTAACTGAGCTGATCTTTAAGCTTTGCAAAGGCTTTTTTGCGTACCACAAGATAACAGCCGAGGTGTGCGAGGAATGTGACCGCCCACGAAATCGGGTAGGAGATATAAAGGCTGAACTGTGTGTGGTAAACCTGGAATATTGTGAGCACCCAGATAACACGGAGGGCGCAGGCGCCGAGGAGGGAGACTATCATCGGCATAACGGCATAGCCGAGACCGCGGATAGAGCCGACCATAACGTCCATCATACCGCAGAGGAAGTAGAGCGCCGAGCAGATTGCAAGACGGTTCAGACCATACTGGATAACCTCTGCATCCGAGCTGTAAAGGCCGAGGAGATGATTACCCATGAGATATGCGCCGTTGCCGAGAACAAGACCGACTATAATCACTATGCCGAGGCAGACAAGCAGCACCCTGTCGATACGCTTGTGATTTTTCGCGCCGTAGTTCTGGCTTGTGAAGCTGAGATTTGTCTGGTAAATGGCATTCATGGCTGTGTAAACGAAGCCTTCAACATTCTGCGCCGCTGTATTGCCCGCCATAACTGTCGAACCGAAGGAGTTGACAGACGACTGGATGAGCATATTGGAAATACTGAAAACAATGCCCTGGAAGCCTGCAGGCAGACCGACTTTAAGCATCGCTATCATCTTTGACATGCTGAACTTAAGGTTCTTTATGTCAAGACTTATAATGCCGTCAGACTGCATAAGACAGCGGAGAACGAGCGCGCAGGAAACGCCGTGAGATGCAATAGTTGCAAGAGCAACACCCGCAACGCTCATTTTGAATACGATAACAAAGATGAGGTTGAGAATTACATTGACAACGCCTGCAATAGTAAGGAAGTACAACGGACGGCGTGTATCACCGACAGAACGCAAAATAGCCGCACCGAAGTTATAAAGCATCTGGAATGGCATACCTGCGAACAAGATTTTCATATAGAGCACCGAAAGGTCTATAACGTCTGCCGGTGTATCCATAAGTGTAAGCATAGGACGGGATGCAAAAAGGCCGATGACAACAAGGATAAGGCCGCCGAAAAAGGCTGCAATTATAGATGTGTCTATCGTTTCCTTGATGGATTCATAGTTCTGCGCCCCGTAATAACGGGCAACAAGCACATTTGTACCGATCGAGAGACCGATGAAAAGATTTGTAAGAAGACCTGTCAGCGAGCCTGTGGAGCCGACGGCGGCAAGAGCCTGAGGACCTGCAAAGCGTCCGACAACGATAACGTCTGCCGCATTGAACAAAAGCTGCAGAATGCCCGAAAGCATAAGCGGAAAGGCATAGATGAGCACGTTTCTGACAAGCGGACCGCGTATCATATCAATCTCATAAGATTTCTTCATTCGGATACCTCCTGTAAAGATTTTATTCTACCTAAAGTTTATTCCTCTTTATTAAAAAAATCAATACTTTTTTGTTAAATTAATTTTATAACGAAATAAAGCTTGAGCCGACTTTATCTTCCTTTTTATTCATTCTGACACATAAAAACCGCCATCAAGGGCGGTTTTTGCAATTTATATATTCAATAATATTCTTAAAACTTTTTTCAAGTTTTGCCCTGCAGTCATTCCATAATTCCCCGTCTACAGCAGGATTTTCCTTGTTGCCGAAACGGCGGAGGGCTATGTAGGCCTGATAATTCAGCTCAACCTGTACGGCGTAGACATTTTCATTTCTGCCGTGATATTTTATAATATGACCGCCCTTGAAAGGGGCATTTTTCGCCACGGTAAAGCCGTTTGAAGCGAAGATTTCAGCTATAGAGTCAAGTTTATCATCGCTCATAGTTTTCCCGTCAAGACTGCCCAGCACGATGTCGGCATCAGCACCCAGCGCAAAGGAATGAAGGTCAAAAAGCCATACCTCGCCGTATTTTTCCTTCTTCTGTGTGATGATTTCTGCCAGAGCATTGTGGTACGGCTTGTAATAGGCTTCAATTCGGCGTTTCATCTCGTTTCGGTCGGGATTTTTGGTGTAAATATCCCTGCCCATGGTGTTTTTTGTGTAGACAAGGCATTGATTAGGGCTTCCGATGCCCGTCATTTCGCCCCGATTGACATCTATCACATGGCGATTTATGTGGTTTACAACAGAATCAACCCCTATATCGGCAAGAAAATCGTAAAGCTTAGGCAGATACCAGTCGACAGCAGGCAAAAGCACCCCTTTTGTCATACTTTCCCCCACTTCCGCGGGAATCTCCTCCCCGCTATGGGGAATACTGACCACAATCGGAAGATTTTTATTGATATTTTCCGCACGATACACCATAAATCACCACTTTCCCACACGATATGATATTATTCTACAATATTTTCCCACTTTACGCAAGAGAAACAAAATAAATCCGCCCTTTTGGGGCGGTCAGAATTACTAAAGATAATAATAATCAGATTCCAACAGGTATAAAACCTATTAAATCCGCAAAAATCCAGGACATGCGCATGGATTTTTGCACCTCTGTAAACTCGAATGAAGCCTGCTTCATTCGAAAGTGTCGGAAATATTTTCCGACACGCTAAAACCGCCCTTTTGGGGCGGTTTTAAGGAGTAATGGAGTTCGTTCAAATGGTATATGTAAGTGAGGTAATAAATTACTTGATTTCTGTCTTCCAGAGGCCGTGGAGGTTGCAGTATTCGTAAACTGCAAGAGCCTTGTCGCCTTCAGCGAGGATAAACTGTACTTCCGGCTTTTCTTCTGGCTTGAGGTACTTCTTGAATACGCCGTTTTCTGTTTCGAGAACGATCATTGTGATGTAGTGTTCAGGAAGCATTGGGTGTTCAACAGAGCCGACCTTTGCTGTTACAACATTGCCTTCTACCTTTACTTCTGGAAGGTGCTTTTCCATGGAAGCTTCAACTGTGTTAGCTGTGAGCTCCTTCATTGGCTTGCCGCAGCACATTACTGGAACGCCTGTTGCCTTAACCATTTCGATCATATTGCCGCATGTTTCGCAGATGTAGAACTTTAACATAATTTTTCCTCCGATAATTTTTATAATTTTTTCTTTGTTTTAATTTTTTTGGTTTCTTGTTTTCTTTCTATCTCTTATCTTGGCTTTATTATAACATACACTATTTTAGTAGTCAATACCTTTTAAGTTAATTTTTACTAAATCGGTGTATTTTACAAAAACCAAAGGAAAAATTTGTCTATTTTGTCTATATCAACAGTCGGTTAGTTACTGCCCGAAGCCTGCTTCATATCCTTTTTCCCCTTTTTCTTCTCATAATATGCCCGATTTTCCTCGTCCATATCATAAATCATACGGGAAACCTGATGTTTTTTCCTGCTGAGCCTTTTGAATTTGAAGCGGACAAAATGCTCATGGCCGTTTTCACATCGGGCGGCGCTTATGTATTTTTCCGAATTCTGGCGGATTATCTCGGTGCATTTTGCAGTTTTGCTGCACACAGGGCAGGCAAAGCTTGTAAAGGACGTATCGATAAAAAGCAGTTTTTTGGAATTATACTCCCTTATATCCCCGTCTTCGTCGTCACGGGGCTTTATGCCCATAAGCTCTTCCATCATCGTGGTATAATTTTCAATTCCGCCTGTCATATCGAGATGACGGCAGACAACGGCGGTGTTTTTGGCGTCATTAAGAGCATCGTGAGCTTTGAGAGCAGGCTCGCCCACCATTTCCATGGCGGTTGTCAGCGAGGTCTGCTGCTTTTTCTTTATTATCTGGTGAGCGAATATCATCTGGGCATCATAAGAATCGGGCAGCCAGTCGGTGTCTATGCCGTAAGCCGACATATTGTCCCTGAGTATTCCCACATCGTCAGGACCCCATGTGAGGAATACAAAATCACTTCCGCACCAGCTTTTGAATTTATAGAAGGCATCAACAAAAGGCACGCCCTGCTCCTGCAGCTCCTGAGTGGTGATTTTAGTGATTCGCGCCACATATTCGTGCATCTTTTTATAGTATTTAGGAGCGATCATAATATCAAACTCGCCTATGGTATTGAAATTTTCATCCAGCTTTACAGCGCCTATCTGGATTATCTCGCCGCAGAGAGATACATTTTCACGCACGACGACCTTGGCGTTGTACGGCTGATTCCATTCCATATCGAGCACGATGTAATTCATATTCACACTCCTTTCGTCATTTTCTTTCCTTATTATACACCTATATCACGCGTAAAAAAAGACTTTTTTCTAAATTATTTCCGCAGAAATACAGAAAAAAGCCGCTTCCGAAGAAGCGGCTTTGATTAGTCGGGATATTTTAAGATGTAGGGACAATTCATGAATTGTCCGATTTATTATGCCTTACGGCACCACCTCATCCACCACTAAAGTGGTCCCCCTTCCCCTCGAGGGGAAGGCTATAAAACTGAAATTAGTCAACAAGGCCCTGCATAAGAGCTGCAACGCCCTTACCGAGTTCTTCCTTCTTGATGATTTCCATTCTGTAAAGTGTTCTTTCGATTGCTGCCATGGAAGAGATGAGATCGTGTGTATCTACATTACCCATGTGGCCGATTCTGAACATCTTGCCTGCATATGCTGCGAGACCGCCTG
>JAFSBG010000027.1 GCA_017441945.1 Clostridia bacterium | reverse complement strand
CCCTCGAGGGGAAGGGGGACCATCCGCAGGATGGTGGATGAGGTGTCACAGTAGGGGCGGGTCTCCGCGCCCCCCCGGATTATTAATTGCATCGCAGATACCATGATTAAATAGACGGGCTACGCCCTACACCCCTCCGCCCCGTTGGGGCACCTCCCCCTCACTGGGGTCCCCGGCGAGCTTGCTCGTTGGGGTGAGAAACAATGGGAGGCTAAACAGCTTTTCTTGCCCCCCCTTGCCTAAAGGGGGGTGTCACGCAGTGACGGGGGGATATAAACCTACCCACAACCCTCAACTCTCCATTTTCACCCCACAACTTCTCCATTTACTCTTGAAAAATTATCCAAACAGGCGTATAATTATAATATGAAAATTCTAAACAGGAGGCACGATTATGTCATTCTCACCATCCCTTTCCAGCGGCTTCACTTTCGCTAAAAACCGCAGTAACTTCATCTCCCCACAGTCCGGTATGTGCTCTTTCTGCACAGAAGACTGCGCAGGCACTTGTGAGCTTGCTCAGGCAGCCGTTCTCGGTATGCAGACAGTTTACCCAACAACAACAGGCTCCAATCAGATTGCATCCGAAAAGGATTATCCAATAGATTTCTCCCACTTCAACATCAACGGCCACGTTTTCGGCGCAGTTGCTGCTGAACCAACATACGAAACAGCAGGCATCTATAATGTAAAGCTCGAAAAGGAATACGGCAGCTACAATAAGGTCAAGCTCGCTCTTCCTCTCGTTCTTCCTGCTCTCATCAAGCTCAACTGGAAGGATTACTTCGCAGGCGCAGCTATGGCAGGCGTAACTTGCATGGTAGGCGAAGATGCCAAGAGCAAGGACCCTAACATCAAGTATGAAAACGGCAAGATCGTCGATTTCCCATTCATGGGCGAAATCCTCGAATCCTTCAATAAGTACTACCGCGGCTACGGCCAGATCGTTCCGCAGTGCAACGTTGAAGATGATATGCTCGGCGTTCCTGAAATCGCAATTCAGAAGTACGGCGCACAGGCTATCGAATTAAAGTTCGGTCAGTCTGCAAAGGGCACACAGCCTGTAAACCGCGTAAAGGACCTCGAAGCAGCTCTCAAGAAGCAGCAGACAGGCTGGATCGTATACCCAGACCCATCTGACCCTGAAGTTCAGAAGGCTTATGAAGAAGGCGTTTGCCCTAACTTCTATACATACGGCAGACTTCCAATGTGGACAGAGGAATACCTCATCAATCGCGTAAACGAATTCCGCCAGATGGGCGCAAAGAATGTCTACTTCAAGATGGCCGGCTATGACAGAATCGACATCGAAAAGGTGCTTGAAATCGCATCCGCAGCAAAGGTCGATATGGTTACATTCGACGGCGCAGGCGGCGGCTCCGGCTACAGCCCATCCAAGATGATGAACGAATGGGCTCTCCCAACTGTCGTTATGGAAGATGTTGTTGTCCGCAAGGTAAAGAAGATGAAGCTTGAAGGCAAGTATGTTCCTGCAATCACAATCACAGGCGGCTTTGCAAGTGAAGATCAGGTATTCAAGGCTCTCGCATACGGCGACGGTATGGTAACTTCCGTTGGTCTCTGCCGCGCATCTATGGCTGCTGCAATGGCAGGCAAGAAGATCGGTGATATGATCAAGTCGGGCAACATTCCTGAGTTCTATAAGAAGTTCGGCACAACAGTTGAAGAAATCTTCGGTGACCTTCCGGACCTCCGCGCTATCTACGGCAAGGAAGCAAATAATTTCTCCACAGGCGCAATCGGCACATTCTCCTACCTCAATAAGATCGGCTTCGGCTTAAAGCACTTTGCAGCCCTCAACAGAAAGTTCGATGTAAATGTACTTTCCAACCACGACCTCATTCCTCTTACACGCGATGTAAAGGACCTCATGCAGGATAAGTGGTTCATCAGATAGTTCAATATTTACAATAAAATGCCTCCCCTGTGTAAGGGGAGGTGTTTTTGTTTTACAAAAACGGAGGGGTTGTTAAAATGAATCCCATATTCCGTAGGGGCGACCACTGGTCGTCCGAAATGTAGGGATCGGCGCTCTAGATGCAGTGCCTGTTTAATCTGTTTAAAAGCCTCCTCCGGGTCGGGGGAGGTGGCGGTGAAGCCGCCGGAGGGAGAGAAATTATCCAATCCGTCGGAGACACATCTATGTTCCTCTGGAACATATCGCATCCAATGGATATATCGCATTTATATATCGTGTGCGCAGCACATATCACGTCACCAACGGTGACACATTCCTACATCGTCAGCGTACCCGTCTCGTCCTCAATGAGAATCAGCATATTTTCCGTTTCACCCGACATAGCATCAACATAGACCAACAATCTCTGCTCATCTTCTGCCTTACACAGAAATTCATAGCAGAAAACCTCGTTTTTGCCGTCTGTCGGCACGATAGCCATGGCATTTTCGACCACCTCAAGGTCATCGTCAAGCTCATCCATAGCCTCGGCAAGGGCAATTTTCGGACGCTGGAGCGTCCTGTCACGATGGCTCATAATAAAGCCCTGACTTTCAAAACCCGTAACGCTGCCATCGTCAAGGCTGACGGTCACTTTAATCAAATCAGGGTAGACTTTAATGCCATTGTCGGTGTAGCAGAAATTCGCCGTAACCTCGCCTGCAAAGACCTGATAATAGCTCTCAGCCATGTTGTGATATCCATTATTTTCCAGAAACTCCCGAGCCTTTGCAACACCTTCCTCGGGAGTTAAATTAAGGGCAGAAGCCACCTGATTTTTCGTCATTTCAAGCACATAACCGCCCTGCTTTGTCACATGAACGCTGATTCCATCACCTGTAAAAACATAGCAGGGGAGCTTGCCGCCCATATCGTGGGAATATTTCAAATTGCCATTTCCTGTAAAAACCTGGGCATTCCCCAATGCCACTTCAAGCTCCACATCAGGCTTGTCTTCAAGGAAAAGCGGCTCCATCAGCTCGATATGGTCGGAATAAGGACCGTCATAAATAAGGGCGCCCATCTCGGGAAAATCGGTCTCAATGTCAGAAATCCCGTCCTCCATATCGCTGACAGCGGCGGCATCTTCGCCGTCACGGAGCATGGTAAAATCAATTTCGCCGTTGTTGAGCCTTGTCTTGACTTCCCATAATTTACCAGTCAGTTCGTCAGCTCTGTCCGATAACTGGGATATATTATCCTGCGTCTCATCACTTACGCCCCTCTGCAGAATCGAATAGGCATAAGCGCCCGACTGTGATATGAATTTCTGTGTCTCGTCCAGCTCAACATCGCTTAAAGGCAGCAGCGAAAGGGCGGCCTTAGCCCCCATAGCCTCACGCCAGACATTGGCCGCCAGCGTATTCATATACCTGCCCTCACTGGCATACTGCATCTTGTCAAGAGAGGTCGCCACAGCGTTGACCGATGTTATAATATCGGAAAAAGCTCGGTCGGAAAGATGGGTGATATACCGCTCATATTTTTCAGTCCGCATGGAATAGTAGATAGCGGCCGCCGAAAGTATCACCGAAACGGCGAGAAAAACGCTGACCGCCTTTGTATTTCTTGTGTTTCTCATAAGAAAACCTTCCTGATGTAATTTTATCCCTATTTTTCACCGAAAAATACCAAATATACAATTGCAAAATCCATTATTTTGTGGTATCATATATTTTATGGTAATATGCTTTTATAAATCTTAAATATAAGGAGGAATACACAATGGAAAACCAGAGAAAGCCAATCGTTTTCAGCGGCATCCAGCCATCGGGCAGACTTACAATCGGAAATTATTTAGGAGCCATAAACAATTGGATTCCTATGGAAGAAACACATGATTGTATCTACTCTATTGTCGATGCCCACGCAATAACAGTCCGTCAGGAGCCTAAGGCATTAAGAGAGGCAACTCTCCGCCTTTTAGCAACATATATCGCCGCAGGTCTTGACCCTAAGAAGAATATTATGTTTATCCAGAGCCATGTGCCTCAGCACTTTGAGCTTGCATGGATTCTCAATTGCTATACAATGTTCGGCGAGCTTTCCAGAATGACACAGTTCAAGGACAAGTCGAGTAAGAATGCCGACAATATCAACGCAGGCCTCTTCACATATCCTGTTCTTATGGCATCCGATATTCTGCTCTATCAGACAGATGACGTTCCTGTCGGCGGCGACCAGAAACAGCACGTTGAGCTTGCCCGTGACATCGCAAACCGTTTCAACGGTCTTTACAGCGATACATTCAAGCTTCCAAACCCTGTAATCGGCAAGAAGAGCGCAAAGATCATGTCTCTTCAGGAGCCTGACAAGAAGATGAGCAAATCGGATAAAAATGAAAAATCCATCATTCTTCTCACAGATACAGACGACCAGATCATCAAGAAGTTCAAGAGCGCTGTTACAGACAGTCTCGGTCAGGTAAAATACTGTGACGAACAGCCTGGTATCAAGAATCTTATCACTATCTACTCTATCGCAACAGGCAAAACTATCGAAGAAATCGAGCTCGAGTTTGAAGGCAAGGGCTACGGTGACTTCAAGATGGCAGTCGGTACAGCGGTTGCCGATATGCTCCGCCCTGTAAGAACAAAGACAGACGAGCTTCTCAAAAACAAGGATTACCTTGAAGAAGTTTACAAGGAAGGCGCAGAGCGTGCCGCTCGTATCGCTCAGCGCACATTAGATAAGGTCCAGAGAAAGATAGGCTTTATCCACAGATAAAAGAAAGCAGGTGATCTTATCTTTAATTTAAGCAGTGAAGTAATGGTGAACGCCCTGTTTGCTTTCGTCACAGCTCTGGCGGTCGCCTTCGGCGCAACCCCTGTGGTGCGTATTTTAGCCAAAAATGTCGGCGCGATTGACGTGCCGAAGGACAACAGAAGAATGCACAAGACTCCTATCCCAAGAATGGGTGGTCTTGCCATCTTCTTCGGCTTTGTCGTGGCAGTTTTGCTCTTCTTCAAGATGACAATTCAGATGAAGTCGATTCTTATGGGCGCAGTTGTCCTCGTCGTCCTCGGTGTTGTGGACGATATCAAGCCGCTTCCGGCGCTTTTCAAGCTGGTTGTCCAGATTGGCGCCGCTCTCATCCCTGTTTCGCAGGGTGTAAAGGTCTATTCTGTCGCCCATCCGTTTATTTCCTATGACTATATCAGATTGGGTATGTGGTCCGTGCCGCTGACAGTTATCTGGATAGTCGGTATGATCAACGCTGTTAATTTCATCGACGGTCTTGACGGTCTTGCCGTCGGTATCTCGTCAATAGCATCGGTTTCCATGCTTGTTGTAGCCGCCCTCGTTTCGGAAGGCTATGTCGTAATCATCATGGCTGCTCTCGCAGGCGCCTGCATCGGCTTTATGCCGTTCAACATCAACCCTGCGAAAATCTTCATGGGTGACACGGGCTCAATGTTCTTAGGCTATATCCTAGCCGTAATGTCTGTGCAGGGACTGTTCAAATTCTATGCCATCGTCACATTCGCAGTTCCGTTCGTAGTGCTCGGTCTGCCAATCATCGATACAGTATTCGCTATCGTCAGACGCCTTCTCAAAGGCCAGAGCCCTTTCACAGCAGACAGAGGCCATGTGCATCACCGTCTTGTCGACCTTGGCTTTGACCAGAAGCAGACTGTGGCAATTCTCTACGCCCTTTCGGCAGTCCTCGGCCTTTCGGCTGTGGTGCTCACATCTTCGGGCGAAGCCAAGATTCTCATTCTTGTGCTCGCCGTCGCCCTTGCCGTATTCTTCGGCATTTCGGTCTTTGCATACGATGTGAAAAAGGAAAAGCAACAGAAAGAACAGGAGAAAAAGGATGAAGACAACAAAGAAAATTAAGGTCTGCTCCATTTTCGGAACACGCCCTGAAGCTATAAAAATGGCGCCGCTGGTGCTTGAAATGAAGAATTATGACCAGATTGAAAGCATGGTCTGCGTCACAGCGCAGCACAGAGAAATGCTCGACCAGGTGCTTGATGCCTTCGGCATCGTGCCTGATTATGACCTTGACATCATGGAAAAGAGCCAGACTCTTTCAAAAATCACATCGAAGGCAATGCTCGGTCTTGAGGAAGTCTTTGCAAAAGACCGTCCTGACATCGTCCTTGTCCACGGTGATACAACAACAACTTTTGCAGGCGCTCTCGCCGCATTCTATGCGAAAATCGACGTCGGTCATGTGGAAGCAGGCTTACGCACAGGCGATATCTACTCTCCGTATCCTGAGGAGATGAACCGCCTTCTCGTTTCCAAAATTGCCGCAATGCACTTTGCACCAACTGTCAAAAATGCCCAGAACCTTGAAAATGAGGGCATTGTAAAGGGAATTTCCATTACAGGCAATACAGTCATCGACTCTATCAAATACACAGCCCGTGACAATTATGTCTTTGAATGTGATGCCCTCAACCACATTGATTTTTCCAAAAAGACAATACTTATGACAGCTCACCGCCGTGAAAATTACGGTGAGCCATTTGACAATATCTGTCAGGCGGCGGCTGAAATCGCTAAGAAGAATCCGGATATCCAGATTATCTATCCTGTCCATCTTTCGCCTTACGTCCGCGAAATGGCAGGCAAGTATCTGTCCGAAATCGAGAACATTCACCTCATCGACCCTGTGGGCGTTTTCGATATGCATAACCTTATCAAGCGCTCCTATCTCGTGCTGACAGATTCGGGCGGACTTCAGGAAGAAGCGCCTTCTCTTGGCAAGCCTGTCCTCGTTATGCGTCAGGAAACAGAGCGCCCAGAGGCTATTGCCGCCGGCACAGCCCGTCTTGTAGGTGTTGAAAAGGCAAACATCATCGAGGTTACAGAAAAGCTTCTCAACGATGAAAATGAATACGCAAAAATGGCAAAAGCTGTAAATCCTTATGGCGACGGCAACGCTTCAAAGCGCATTATCGAAGCTATCATTGCCCGTTATGAAGAATAGAACCCTCACCTTGCTGTTTATGCTGCTTGCCGTGGTGGTGACACTTCTCGGCATGGCGGCAGGCATTTATTTCAACTCCCCGCAGGCAAAATCGCCGATAACTCTGCCGCAGAAAACCGACGGCGAGAATATCGACATCGAGGATATCCGCAGGGAAAATGTCCGCGTTGTCGAAACTGTCACCGTGGATAAAAATAATGTCCTCGGTCTGGTTTCACAGCTTAAAAGACCGCTGGAGTTCCATTTTTCAACAGAAAATACTGTGTTTTCTGGTGAATCCTCCAAGGTCACAGCCTCCGATTGCTATGTCAAGGGCACAAAAGCCAAGGTTGTACGCTCGGAAAACGGCAGGGAAACCATGCATTATGTGCTGACAGACAACAGCTTTTTCCTTTGGGAAAGCGGCAAGCGAAGCTATGAAAAGCTGGGCAAAGGCTCATTCAGCTATGACGATGTGGCTTTTATGCCGCCTTATGAGGATTTGCTCGACTTCGCTGTGATTGATGATGCTAAAAGCTTTGACAGCGAAGGCAATATCTTCATCGAAGTCACAGGTAAAAGGGAAGACAGCGAAATAAGCGAAACCTATGTGATTTCTGTGTCCACAGGTCTGCCAACAGAGGTTATATTCAAAAATGACAGCGAGATGCTGGCGAAAACAAAAGTCACTTTAATTGGCACAGATGAAATCGCCGAGCACATCTTCCTGTTGCCCGATAATTCCACAGCGAGTTAAAAATCAAGGAGCGAGAAATCGCTCCTTTTTCACTTTTCAGCCTTCCCCTTTGATTCACACCCCAAACAGCAGGCTGTTCGGGTACCCCGTTTGGAAGGGGGACCGCTTGCGGTGGATGAGGTGTAGGGCGTAGCCCGTCTATTTAATCATCTGTCACTACCACAAATATCCAATTCCGTAGGGACCGACGTCCTCGGCGGTCCGAAATCATTCATCATGTCGTACACCATATTTCATAATCTAAAATCCCATAAACAACAGCGCCGCCACGATAAGCAGAGTCTCCATCAGGTCGTCCTCGCCGTCGGCAATGAGAAAATAGACAATCACCAGAAGAAAAATCGTGTCGGCATCGAAAGTCATACCAAGACGGGAAAAAATCCCCCTGAGCCCGCCTTGCCCCGTCTGCTGTTGATTATTTTCCTCAAAAATCGGCTCGTTTTCAAAATCTTCCACAGGCTCGGCAGTGAAAAACTGCCCGCCATATGAGTTTATGTATCGGTTATACATTTTTCACCGCCTTTCTCCCTATCTTCTCAAGCCTCTTATGGCATTTTTCGCGCTTTTCGCCATGCCTGCCATGTTGACAGCCCTGTCAATACTGCCCGACCGATTTTCGTTCACATAAGGCTTGATAGCCTTTAAAAGGTTCGCCCTGTCATTGTCGACAGAAGCCGAGCCGCCCATCATCTGTAGAATATTGGGCAGCATATCGGCAAATCCGCTCCGCTTTTCTGTATTTTGAGGCTGATTTTCTGCCGTTTGCGCCGTATTTGAAGCGGAAAGTCCGCTAAGAATATTGTCAAGAGCGCCGCTTTGCTTCATTTTCTGCAAGGTGTCTGCCAGCGCATTTGAATCAATTTCGGGCGGCGGAGAAGAAGCGCCATTCTGCGCCATGATTTTTGAAGCCATCTCAAAAGCCGCTTTCATCTTCTCAGGGTCATTGAGTACAGAATCCAGTTTATTTTCCATTTTTTACCTCATAATCTCAAGCAGTTTAGCCGCCAGCGCCGCCCCTTCCTTAGAGCTGAGCAGGGTGGAAATGGCAGTCTTTGCTCTCTCTCCGTCGCCGTCGATGGCAGCCTGCGCCGCGCATTTGACCGCATCGGTCGCCCCGTTTGCCAGTAGAGAAAGAATTTCATACCCCTCACGGGACGCCATAAAGGCGCTCAGTTTTTCAAAACCCTCCATAATTCTCGCTCCCTGAGGAGTTGCAAGAATAATTTTAGCTAAATTTTCATAATCATTTGACATTTGCCCTGACCTCCTATACAATAGTACTATAGGCATGTAATGCCCTACCATAGTATATGCGGTAAGAATAATACTGTGACAGCGAAACATTTCGCGCAGCTTTTCCGTCATATAATTTACAGAAAAAACATAAAATCAACACGATTTTGTCCATACAAGGAGTTAATATGTATAAGCAAACGCTATTCGGCTTCCAGAGCCCTATCGTGGCAGGAATAATTGAAACCTTTGCCTTCCTGCTCTACACAAGCTTCATCGAATTCGCATGGGGCACAGAATACGGCGGCTTCCTCTATTATGTCGGCATCACGGTAGTTTTCATTCTTGTGTCACTATATATATTTATCGGTACGATCACAAAATATGAATATGCCGTCCTCGACAGAGAGCTGATTATGCGAAAGTATATTCGCGGCAATATCATTCGCATTTATTCGATAAACCTCATCCATTCCAACTGTATATACTGCAATAAGGGTCTGCGGTTTCTCACAACATCGGCAAAGGAGACCAAGCGCCTTTTTGTTCCGGGCTTTGAGCCTTTCCGCAAAAAATGCGCGATAGTATTCACAGACCGCGACGGAATTCGCCGCAAACTCATTTTCAAGCCGGACAAAGAGCTTGACAGCGAAATCTACCGCATCAAAACTGCAAAGTGGTAATTATGGTAAATTTGTAAATTCATAAGGAATATATTGACAAAAAAATAACGCAATGATATAATATAAGCAAGTAATGAAAGTGTAATTATTTACACACCGTATTTGTAAAGGAGGTCAATTATGTTCGGGCTCAGTCCATCGGTATTCTGGATAATCGCAGTAATCGCCCTCTGTATCCTCGAAGCAGCAACTCTGGGGCTTACAGCGATATGGTTCGCAATCGGTGCTCTTGCGGCGGCGGTGTTTGCCTATACAGGCGCTGGATGGTTGCTGCAGGTGATAGTATTTCTTGCAGTGTCGGCAGTAAGTATGCTCTACACACGTCCAATCGTCCGCGATAAGCTTAAGGTAAGAAACACGCCGACAAATCTTGACCGCATAATCGGTCAGACAGCGATAGTCACAGAAACAATCGACAACGAAAACGGCAAGGGACAGATAAAGATTAACGGCCTCATCTGGACAGCAAGAGCAGAAAACGGCGAAATCATCGAAAAAGATGAGCATGTAATCGTAAAAGCAATCCAGGGCGTAAAGGCTATCGTAGTTCCTAAGTAAATCAAAAGTAAATTATTTTATAGGAGGATAAAATTATGTTAGAATTCTTGTTCACAGGCGGCGGCTTTTTGCTTCTCGCGATTTTCCTTATCGTTGTAGCGGCAAAAAACATCATCATCGTCCCACAGGCAAGCGCATTCATCGTTGAGCGTCTCGGTGCATACAACGGCACATGGGAGACAGGTATCCACTTCAAGATCCCACTCATCGAAAAGGTGGCAAATAAGGTCACACTCAAGGAAAGAGTTGCCGACTTCCCACCACAGCCTGTTATCACAAAGGATAACGTAACGATGCAGATCGACACAGTTATCTACTTCCAGATCACAGATGCAAAGCTCTTTACTTACGGCGTTGTTCATCCAATGGCTGCTATCGAAAATCTCACAGCTACAACACTCCGTAACATCATCGGTGACCTTGAACTCGACCAGACACTCACTTCCCGCGACGTTATCAACACAAAGATGCGCGCAATTCTCGATGAAGCAACAGACCCATGGGGCATCAAGGTAAACCGTGTCGAGCTTAAGAATATCATTCCGCCACGCGAAATTCAGGACGCAATGGAACGCCAGATGAAGGCTGAACGTGAAAGACGTGAAGCTATCCTCAAGGCTGAAGGTGAAAAGCGCTCTGCAATCCTCATCGCAGAAGGTGAAAAGGAATCCCTCATCCTCAAGGCTGAAGCCAAGAAGGAAGCTCAGATTCGCGAAGCAGAAGGTGAAGCACAGGCTATCCTCGCTGTTCAGAAGGCTCTCGCAGACGGTATCAGATACCTCAACGAAGCTGCTCCAAACGATGCAGTTATCAAGCTCAAGAGCCTCGAAGCTTTTGAAAAGGCTGCTGACGGCAAGGCAACAAAGATCATCATTCCGTCGGAAATCCAGGGTCTTGCAGGTTTAGCCACATCTCTCAAGGAATTCACAAAGGAATAATCAGAAGCAGATAAAAATTGCCGGGGATTTCCCCGGCAGTTTTGCGTATATCAGCCTTACCGAAAACATGTTATCATTGTAGGGGCGGGTTTCCATGCCCGCCCGCAAAAACAACGCAGGGGACGGTGCTTGTCAGCGTCCCGAAAATATGCTATCATCGTAGGGGCGGGTTTCCATGCCCGCCCGCAAAATCAAATGTAGGGGACGACGCCCTCGGCGTCCCGAACGTACAATCTAATATCCCGAAAATACAACTCAACATCCCACAAAACAACAAGAAAAAGGTACACACGAATGTTCAAGAAAATCACAGCAATAACACTCCTGCTCTCCATGCTGTTTCTCCTTGCAGGCTGCGACAATGAGGCAAAGGTCATGGAAGGCTACGGCGATTATGTCGCCGAGGTCGGCAAGATGACTCTTGTCACAGACAGGCTTATCGAAGAAACAGAAGAAGGCAAAGGCACAGCCATGGGCTGTACTATTTTTGCCGAAAAGGACGGCGAATTCAAGAAAATCGTCACAATCAACGGCATCAGCACAGGCTTCCCTATCAAGTATGAGGAAGAGGTCGGCTTCTGGTATGCGACTCCCGATTTAGTGCAGAATCTCGTCTTCTATGACGGCGTAGGCGTTCTTGAAGCTGCCGAGTTTGTCACAAGCGAGCCTGACGAAAAGGGCGAGCTGATTTATGAGTATTATGACAGAACAGGTGTCTCTCAGGAAGTCGACGAAGCAAAGTTCGATGAACTTCTGGGAAAATACAATAATGCCCAGCCGATTATCTTTGAAAAGAAGTCAAAATAACTTCCACCCTTCTTGCCTCCCCTGTGCACGGGGAGGGGGACCGTCGAATGACGGTGGAGGGGTTGTTATTAAATATTAACTTAAAAAAAGACCGCCACACAGGCGGTCTTAATTTTTACCTCTTTTTATAAATCACAAGCTCAGGGTTTTCGCCGTTCTCTTCATAGGTGCACACCAGCAGAAACTCCATATTCGCCGCAATGCCGAAACACCGCTCGCCGCCAAAAAGGCAGGCAAGCTGATTGCCGAAATATGTGGCATTATCGTCTAAAAACTTTACCTTTTCACCATTCGGCAAGGTGTATTCAAGGTTTATAAAACTGCCGGAAAGTACATTCAGGTCGTCCACCTTCGGCATTCCGTCAACATTAAGGCTGTTAAACTCATCAATAAGCTGTCGCTTGAACTCCTCAAGACTTGCTTCGCCGCCGATTTCCGAATAGCGCTTCATGAAATCGAGGGTAAACTCGCCGTCATTGTAGCACCATTTGCAGTATTCTTCATTGAAAATGCCGTCAATTTCCTTGCTCGTGGTCGAATCGTCGAGAGACATTCCGCAGCAATGACAAACCATCTGCCGCGGTGAGCCTAAAAGTGTGTTAATCGAAACATCAAAAAGCTTCGAAAGCAGCTTGAGCGTCTCGGTATTCGGTATCGTATCGCCGTTTTCCCAGCGCGACACAGCCTGACGGGTGACAAAAACCTTCTCGGCCAGCTCATCCTGCGAAAGTCCGGCCTTGTTTCTCAGCGAAAGTATAACTTCCTTAGTTTCCATAATTTCACCTCCGTTTATACCTTTATTATATATCCACACCCCAAAACTGTAAAGCAATTCGCTGTTGCTGCGAAAACGTAGGGGCGGGTCTCTGCGCCCGCCCAAAAAATAAAAGACCGCCACACGGACGGTCTTATTTTTATTCTACACATGCTGTGGAAGATTTTCGGTGAAATCCTTCGGTGTGACTTTATAAGTTTCAGCCATACACTTGCCGATACTGCAAACGGCGGCTTCAGCCTTCTTGCAGCTGCTGAAAATGCCGTAAACAGTCGAGCCCGAGCCTGTCATAAGAGCGCCCATAGCGCCGCATTCGTAAAGACGGCACTTGATTTTCTGAATCTCAGGCTTCATTTTAATAATCGGCGCCTCAAAGCTGTTGTAAAGATTTTTAGCAACAGCCTCAACATTGCCCTCCTTGAGGTATTCCACCATTCTGCCGCACTTGTCCTCATTTGTGAAGGTCGCAGGGTCAAGAGAGGAAAAGGCGCACTTTGTCGAAATGGAAAATTTCGGCTTGCAAAGCACAATGTGACAGCCTGTCAGCGGAGTCACAGGCACAAGCTCTGTGCCGATACCGGTGGCAATAGCCGCACCGCCCATCATAGTGAAAGGCACATCAGCGCCAAGAGACGCACCAATTTTGTAAAGCTCATCTTTAGTGAAAGGGAAGCCTTCGATTTCGTTGAGCGACATAAGCACCGAGCCGCAGTTTGTGCTGCCGCCAGCCATGCCGCCGCCCACAGGGATGCGCTTGCGAAGGTCGATTCTAACGCCGAAATCAGCCTTGCCCAGCTTTTCATAGAAAACCTCAGCCGCTTTCCAGACGATATTGCGCTCGTCCAGCGGCACATAAGGCAGGTCACATGTGATGTGAATACCCTTTTCGCACTGGTTGGAAACGGTCACAAGGTCATAAAGCCCCACAGACTGCATAACAGTCGAAAGGTCATGGTAGCCGTCAGGGCGGCGTTGGTGAATCTCAAGAGCAAGATTTATTTTTCCGTAAGCTTTTCTTGTAATTTCCATATTTTTCCTCTACAGGTCGATTGCCTTTATAGGGCAAAGTTCGTGACAGCAATAGCACTTGATACATTTTTCCTTGTTAATCTGAGCCTTGCCTGCGATAATCGTGATAGCCTTCTGGGGACAGGCACGGGCGCAGTCAGCACAGCCGACACATCGTTTCGTCATCTTCGGATATTTTATAACCATCGGCTCAATAATCTTTTTCAGCGGCTTCGGCAGGAAACGGATTGCGCCTGTTGCAACATGAGTTTTCATGGCAGGAATAAATCTGTCGGCAAGCGGCAGAATATCATCGCCCAGCAAAATCAGCTCATAAGGCTCTTTCACCACAAGGTCGTGCTTGTATGCAATCTCATGAATCGGCGCGCTGTGATGGTCAAGTCGGACAATATTCATCATTGCAAGGTCGAGAGCGTAGGGGTTTCTCGAAGCGCCGATAACACCGATCTGACGGACTCTGCCGCCCGAAGGACCCTTGCCGTCCATACCTTCAACTGCATCTGTGATGTTGATATAAGGCTCATTGTAGTTGCACAAATCGACGAGAAACTCGCAGAAATCGTGAGCATCAGGCATTTTCGCGTGGCAGGCCGCCTTATTTAAGCCTGCAATCGTGCCGAAAAGATTCTTTACAGCACCTGTATAATGAGTCAGCGAATGAGTCTTCGCCTTTGAAATGCTTATTATCGTCGAAGCATTGAAAGCAGGGCTGATAAGGTCAAACTGACGAGTTTTGATGCCGTCATAAGTCACCTTTTTGGAGGTGAAATCATAATTGAGCTTGGCGCCTGCACGCTGAGCCGCCCTGTCCATTCCGCAGTCCTCATAGACTTTCTTGATAGCCTGCATCGTGTAAGGTCCGCCCGGGCTGTCGGCAATCACAACATTTGCCCCTGCATCCACAAGGCGTTTTGCCACAGCATAAACTATCTCAGGGTGGGCAGTCGTCGCCGTTTCAGGGGCGCGCGCCATAAGAAGATTCGGTTTGATGAGGACATCTCTGCCTCTGCTTAAAATTGTATCAACACCGCCAAAATGGTCAAAAATCGCATCAATAGCGGTGGCAACACTCAGTTCGCTGTAGTCCTCACAGCTCTTTAAAAATACAGTATTTTCCATATTATATCTCCATCAGGACAGGCTTTCTGTCCTTGTAATAGGTCACATAATCAAAGCCGCAGCGCTTGAGCTTCGCCATAGCCTCATCACATCCCAAGCCGAGACGGTCAGGCCAATGGCTGTCCGAGCCTATCGTTATGTACCTGCCGCCCATTTCCTTGTAAAGCTCAAGCACCCAATCTTGCGGGCAGATTTCCTTGTGCCATACGATAAGACCGCGGGTGTTGACCTCCAAAGCCTTGCCGCGCTGAATAATAATTTCCAGTATTTTCCTTATTTTCGCCTCATAAGGACGTAAATCATAGCGGGAAATATCGCCTCCGTAAGCCTTTTCCATCTTGCGGATAGGGAAGTCGATGTGCCCAACGCTGTCATAATCACAGAGAGAAGCCATCTTGATGACCTCGTCAAGGTAGTGATTCATAATCTCAAAGCACTGCTCAGGTGTCTGGTAATCTATCTCATAAATATCCCTTCCGTCGGCAAGGTTATGGACAGAAGCCAGCACAAAATCGAAGTTATACTTGTGAATAAGCTCGTGGCACGCCTGCAGATTTGTCTGCGGCTGACCAAGCTCGATAGCGTTGAGCAGGATGAGCTTATCTCCATATTTTTCCTTGAGACGCATCATCTCACGGTGGCGCGCATCCTGTCTTGCTGTGTAATAAATGTCCCTGTAAGCAGGCATAACATCGTAATGCTCGGTGAGAGCTAAAACGGACAGCCCTTTCTCGATGGCAGAAATACACATCTCCTCAGGAGTAAATCTGGCGTCAAAAGAAAAATTGCTGTGGGAATGTAAGTCTATTTTAAACATAGTATGAGTCCTTTTTGCGTGTAAAAATATACATATAAATATTATAACATACAACGAGGAAAAAGTGAATAATTTTTGCAAAAAATGAGCATAAAATTTGTGTAAAATGGGTATAAATAAAGCAAGACTTTTAAAGTAAGGAGAAAAACAATGCTAAATAAAATCGCGCTTCTTTTAGTTATAATCGGCGCTATCAACTGGGGCTCAATCGGTATTTTCGGCCTCGACCTTGTAGGGCTTATTTTCGGCGGACAGGATGCCCTCCTCAGCCGTGTGATTTTCACACTTGTCGGTCTCGCCGGCATCTGGTGCATCTCGTTTTTGTTCAGCAAGCACGACACAGGCACAATGTAGTACAACTTTCCGAAAAACAGCCTCCCCTGTGCAAGGGG
>JAFSBG010000026.1 GCA_017441945.1 Clostridia bacterium | reverse complement strand
CTTTTCGTCGGTATCTCCACAGGTGCAGGTATCGTCGTATCCCAGAATTTCGGCGCAAGAAACCGTGAAGGTCTTACGAAGAGCATTGGCAACTGTATCGCCCTTTCTCTTATCGCATCTATAATCATTATGATAGTCGGTCCGCTGGTTTCAATGCCGCTGCTTGAGCTTTTAGGCACACCTGAATCGATTATCGACTGGTGCGCAGACTATCTCAACATCTATTTCATCGGCATCATCGGCTTCTTCTTCTATAATATGTTGTCCGGTATCCTCAGAGGTCTGGGCGACTCTGTTTCAGCTCTTGCATACCTCTGTGTAGCCGCTGCTCTCAACGTAGTGCTTGACCTGGTATTCGTAGCAGGCTTCGGCATGGGTGTTCCGGGCGTATCTCTCGCAACGGTAATCGCCCAGGGTATCTCGGCAATTTTCTGCTTCAGAAAGCTGAGAAGCATGAGCGAACACTTCGACCTCAACCTCAAGAGCTGTAAGTTCATTCCAAAGGTCGCAATGCGCATCCTCAAAATCGGTATCCCATCGGGTATCACACAGGCTATCATGGCAACAGCAGGTATGGTAGTTCTCAACCTGACAAACGCAATGGGCGAAATGGTTATCGCCTGCAACGTCGTAATCATGCGAGTCGACGGCTTCGCAATGATGCCTAATATGTCCTTCGGTCAGGCAATGAGCGTATTTACAGGTCAGAATGTAGGCGCAGGCAAGTATGACAGAGTAAAGCTCGGCACAAAGCAGGGCACACTCATGTCGGTCGCATTCTCCGCAGTTATAACACTCTGCATTCTTCTTTTCGGTCACCTTCTCATCGGTATGTTCACAACAACTGAAGCTCTCATCGACCTTGCGGTAAGAATGCTCCGCGTTATGGCTATCGGCTACATCTGCGTAGCAGTTACACAGTGCTTCGGCGGCGTAATGCGCGGCGCAGGCGACACAGTCACACCAATGTGGGTTTCCATCATCTCCACAATCATTCTCAGAATCCCAACAGCTTACATAATCGCTTACTTCACAAGAAGCGCAGAGTTCCCACACGGCAATCCGATCGCTCTCTATGCTTCCCTTATGGTTTCCTGGACTCTCGGCGCAGCAATTTCTGCTGTTATGTTCAAGATAGGCAAGTGGAAGAAGAAAATGATGAATCGCGACAATGTCAACGCATTTTAATTAAATCAATAAAAGCTCTGTCACAAAGGCAGAGCTTTTCTCTTGCAAAAATTGCCGGAATGTGCTATAATATGCAGGTAAAATGATTAACTATCTTAACAATCTCGGAAAGAGGAAACAAAATGGCAACTCAGATCAAAGACTTCACAAAGGGCAACATTTCAAAACAGCTTGTAGTGTTTGCCTGGCCGCTGTTTTTGTCAAACCTCCTGCAGGTCGTCTACAACATGGTGGACATGGTTGTGGTAGGGCAGGTGCTTGGCAAAGCAGGGCTTTCGGCTGTGGCTGTCGGCGGCGACGTCACACACTTTTTAACATTCATTGCGATGGGCTTTTCCAATGCAGGGCAGGTCATCATCGCCCGTTACATAGGTTCAAAACAGAACGATAAAATCGCAAAATTCGTCGGCACAATGTGTTCATTCCTTATGTGCTGTGCCATAATTCTCAGCGTGGTCGGTCTGCTTTTCCAGAATACAATCCTCACATGGATGAACACTCCGGAAGAAGCATTCGCAGGCGCTGTCGGCTATTCCACAATCAGTATGGCAGGTCTTGTGTTCATTTACGGCTATAATATGGTCAGCGCAATCCTCCGCGGCATGGGCGACTCCAAGCATCCGTTTATCTTCATTTCGCTGGCGGCAATTATGAATCTCGTCCTCGACATCGTGCTTGTAGCCTATATGGATATGGGCGCGGCAGGCGCGGCTATCGCAACGGTATTTTCTCAGGCGGTCAGCTTTATTGCCTGCACTATCTTCCTCTATAGAAACCGAAAAAGCTTCAGCTTAGAGGCAAAAATATCCGATTTCACCCATTGGAACAGAGAAATGCTTGACGATTTGGTCAAATTAGGCGTGCCAATGGCTATCAAGTCGGCGGCTGTTCAGGTTTCCAAGCTTTTCGTCAACTCCTGGATCAACTCCTACGGCGTTGCAGTTTCGGCATTCGCAGGCATCGCAAACAAGCTGGCAAGCGTTGCAAACCTTGTTTCCAATGCCCTCAACACAGCAGGTTCCACAATGGTTGGGCAGAATATCGCCGCAGGCGAGTTTGTGCGAGTCAAAAAGGTGCTCAAAAGCCTCGGTGTTATCACAATTTCCATCGGTACGATCATTTCGGTATTCGTCTGCCTGTTCCCACAGCAGGTGTTCGGCATATTCACAAGCGATGAAGCCGTTCTCGCCATCGTCGACGGCTATCTGCCTATCGCGGTATTGCTTTTCTATGGCGCGGCGCTGAGGGCGATTATGAACGCCCTCATCAATGGCTCGGGCGACCATAAAATGAACTTTGCAACGGCGATTTTAGACGGCATCGTAATGCGAATCGGTCTTGCAATTCTGTTCGGTTTAGTCATGGATATGAAGCATTACGGCTTCTGGCTGGGCGATGCCCTCGCAGGCTTCACGCCGTTCTTCATCGGCATCTGGTTCTATTACTCGGGCAAATGGAAGAACAAAGTGGTTAAAAAATAGCATAAGAAAAGACCATCACATAGATGGTCTTTTTTACAATAATAAGCAATAAAAACTTTAATGTCATCCTGAGCGCAGCGAAGGATCTCCTTCGATTTGCGAAATCTACCAGCCTTCCCCTTGATTCACACCCCAAACAGCAGGCTGTTCGGGGACCCCGTTTGAGAAGGTGGACTGCTAAAGCGGTGGATGAGGTGTAGCCGCGTGGCGGCGTTTATCAAATCACTTCAGCAGCTTCCGTACAACACCCTCGTCAACATCGGGGAAAAGCCTGCATATATGGTTAAAAATCCTATTATATGACTCACTCGGCTGGCATTTATACACATTCTGTGTGAAAAACTCGCCAAACTGCTGTTCAAATGTGGCATAGCGAGCCACGCCCCAGCCGTAAACCTTGCCCTTTTTGTCCTTCATATATTCAAAATCGGTCGTTGTCACATAGCCTTGCATCTGCAGGCGGGTGATTATTCCGTCAAAGCCCTTTTTGCCGTTTCGCCCGAAACCGCTTAACTCCTTGAGATTTTTTGACAGCAGGGAAGGATGCTTTTCCAGCACTTCGCACACCTGCCTGTCGTTATAGCTTGCAAGCCCATCATCATAGCGTGCATCATGGTCATATCCGTCTCTGCGCCAGTTTGCAAAGTCACAAATCCAGTCACGGCTGATGAAAACCGCCTTGCCCCTGAAAAACTTGCCGTAAGCACAGCCGGTTTCTCTTATAACAGGACCTTTCCACTCCCACGGACCATCATTTTCGCCAAACCACAGGGAAGGGTCAATAAGCTCCTCAATGGAAAATCCCCTTATTTCATTTTTGAAAAAGGGCACAAAACCCCACTTTTCCACAAGGGCAATAATGTCCGCCTTTGAGCGTATGACCATAAAAACACATCCTTTCTGATTGAATTATAGCATAAAGTCGCATATAATGCAAATTGCATATATGCCTCCCTTGCTATTCACCCCATAAAACAGGTTTTATGGGGACCCCGTTTATCGGGAGGGGGACCACGTTAGTGGTGGAGGGATATGTTATTGTTTTAATATATGTACTGCAACCTGCCAACACCATAAACAAAAAGACCGCCATTACAGCGGTCTTAAATATTATTGTCTGTCCTTTATCCTGCGGAAATAAGAGCTCATTTCGTCGGCAAGCCCCGAAAGACGGTTGAGCATACGGGAATAATCCTCCAGCATTTCGTCATTCAGCCCCGATTTATAGACGATATCGTGGTCGATTTCGCTCCAGCCTTCCTCGAAAAGAGTACGCCCCTGAATTTCAATATAATGCCCCTTGTACTTGACGATATAATGAAGCGAGCGGTAAATGCCGTCGGTGATTATATCGATTTCCTTTCCGTCATAAATCTTGGTGTCGCCCGTGCGCTTGTATGCTCTCGGACGCTCGGCAAGATAATAATGGTCGGGATTTTCGTCAAAATCAGCCAGTCTGTCGGTAATATAAAGGTCAGGATTGTTTTCAAAAATACCTGTCAGATACTTGTGAAAATGCACCCAGTCCTCGCGGTAGAGAAAAAGCACACGGATTCCTATAAGGTCAGTGACGAATTTATAATAATTGGTGTGGTCGAGCATGGCGAATTTTTCGGGATTTTCCAGCTTTTTGCGGACAACCTTTTCGAGCAGATTGTCGGCATCTTTGATGCGGTAACGGTAGGAATGAATGCCTGCAGCATCTATTTCATAGAGATAATCGTCGATGAAGTTTTTGACTATATCACGCAGGTCCCGCTCCAGCCTCTTGTAATTATAATAGATAAGCCCAAGCTCCTCCCAGGTGATATCAGCTCTGATAAGGTCATCTTCGGTAAAGTTATATGTTGATAAAAATGTCTGCTTGTCCATATTTATCCCTGCCTTTGCGAGATTTTCATACATATATTATACCATAAGTTTGAGTCGATTACAACTGAAATATCAATGTAGGGGACGGCGACCTCGGCGTTTGGAAAAATAAAAATGTAGGGGAGGGTCTCCGCGCCCTCCCACAACCCACATAAAAAAGACCGCTCATACGAGCGGTCTTTTAATATAACTTAACTTATGCCTTGAGTTCGTCGAGGAGCTGGATGTAGCTTTCCTTTGTGAGAGGAGCCTTGAAGTTAGCCTTAACTTCAAGTGCCTTTTCAGCGCCGTTAGCGAGAAGGTCAACAACTGTCATAGCAAGCATCTTAGCTGCTGTTACGTAAGCAAGCTGCTTGTCTTCGATTTCGTAGTTGGAGCTGTGGCCGATACCAACGGAACCGCCAACCATAGCGTGAACAGTTGGGATAAGGTTGGAAACGTCGTTAGCTTCTGTTGTGAAGCCGGATGGGCTCTTGCCGAGCTTTTCTTCGCCAACCAGCTCTACGATATTGCCTTCAACGAGACCCTTGAGTTCTGGGGATTCAACGGAGAAGAGGTAGCCAGGGAGATTGAAAATCTTGCATTCAGCGCCCATAGCATCAGCGCCTGCCTTGAGAGCACGGTCGATCTTGAAGCTTGCATCCTTGATAGCAGGGATGGAGCGGCCGCGTACGAATGTTTCAATCTGAACGAATGCAGGAACTACGTTAACGAGAGCGCCGCCCTTTGTGATGATTGGGTGGAAGCGGATGCCGTCTTCGTCCTTGAATGTTGTACGCTGAGCGTCACAAGCCATAAGACCGATCTTAGCTGCATCGAGAGCATTGATGCCGTTGAATGGAGCAGCAGCGTGGCTTTCCTTACCGATGTACTGAACGATCTTTGCAACGAAGCCCATACCGCCAGGGCCGCCAGCTGTGATCTTGTCGCCCTGAACAGTGTGCTGCATAATCATAGCGTCAACATCGTCAAATGCGCCAAGCTTGATGAATTCCTGCTTACCGCCGAGGTAAGAAATCTTGCCCTGCTGCATCTGTTCGTTACGCCATTCAAGTTCAACGCCTTCTTCAGCTGGAACAGCCATAAGAGCAACGTCACCGTCGAGCATATCCATAACGCCCGATTCCTTAAGACCGTAAGCAACACCCATGAGGGAAGCGATCTGTGCGTGGTGACCGCAGGAGTGAGCAGCGCCTGTAACAGGGTCAGCGCAGCGGTGGCCTGGGCATACAACAGCGTCAAGTTCGCCCATAACAGCGATCTTAGCCTTGTGGTCCTTACCAGGAACGTCAGCGATAACGCCTGTGAGAGCAACTTCGTCCTTATATGTATAGCCGAGTTCATCAAAAACAGCCTTTACCTTGGCAGCTGTCTTGTATTCCTTGTAGCCGAGTTCCGGCTCTGCAAAGATGCTTTCAGCGATGTTGATGATTTTGTCAGCATTCTTGTCGATAGCTTCGCAAACTAATTTCTTCATTTCCTGAACAGTCATGATAGTAAGTCTCCTTTATGAATTAAAATTATTTGTCTGTATTGACGGAATAAGTGAAATACTTTTGTAAAAAACATACAAAAGCTATATAATTATTCACCTTCCACTTATCATTATACCATAAAAATCCACCATTGCAAGAATTATTTTACACATTTTTAAAAGCCTCGCCCTTTTGTAAAGGGAGAGGTGGCAGCCGAAGGCTGACGGAGAGGGTTTGCTGCAAATAAAACCCCGGCAACTCCTTGACAACGCATTCCATTGGGTATAAAATTTATCTTGTCAATACTGCAATCCTGTAGGGGAGGGTCTCTGCGCCCTCCCGATAACAAACAATACCTTGTAGGGACCGGCGTCCCCGACGGTCCGTAAAGCACATTATATAATAAGGAGAACCCCATGGAAAAAGTTATCCTCATATCCATTGACGGAATGCGTCCTGACGGATTTTTAAACTGCGGAAATCCGTTTATCAATGAAATCATGGCAAATGCCACATATACTCTTGCAGGAAGAACGATGTTCCCGTCTGTGACACTTCCGTGCCATCTTTCTCTTTTCCACAGCGTGCCGCCTGAAAGACACGGCATCACAACCAATACATATATCCCGTTTGCACGTCCTTTAAACGGACTTTTTGAACAGCTCAAACTGGCAGGCAAGACAAGCGCCATGTTCTATGGCTGGGAGCCTCTCCGCGATGTTGCCCGTCCGCTTTCGCTGAAATATTCGGCATACATCAGCGCTCTTGCCGAAGAACACGTCGACGACAAGCTGACCGACCTTGCCATCGACCGCATCAATAAGACAAAGCCTGATTTTGTATTCCTCTATATGGTGGACACCGACGAGCATGGCGGTCACGGTCACGGCTGGATGAGCAAGGAATATCTCGACTGCATAAACCGCGCAATAAATAATGTAAAGCGAGTCTATGAGCTTTTCCACGATGAGTACACCATCGTTGTCACGGCCGACCACGGCGGACACGACCGCTCCCACGGCACAACAATGGACGAGGATATGACAATTCCGATGTTCTATATCGGTCCTCGCTTTGAAAAGGGCAAGGTGCTTGAAAACACAACCATTCTCGACATCGCGCCGACAATCTGCGATGTTATGGACGTGCTCAAAGCTCCTGAATGGGAAGGAGTTTCGAGAGCATAATGACAGTATTTTTATCCACACTCAACCAGATGGCGTTTCTCGTCCTGCTTATCGGCATAGGCTATGTCATCGTCAAGACAAAAGCTGTGCCGTCTGACGGGGCAAGCCTGCTGTCAAAACTGGAAAATAATGTATTTATTCCCGCCCTCGTCCTCGGCACATTTATGGAAAACTTCACCCTCAAGCGCTTCGGCACAGCAGGGCAGTATCTCCTTGTCGGTCTTGTCGTAATTTTAATCACAATGCCGATAGCCGTCTTTGCGGCGAAAAAATGCCATAATGACGAATATATTCAGAAAATCTACACCTACGGTCTGGCATTTTCCAACTTCGGCTTTATGGGCAATGCCGTTGTGGGCGCCCTTTTCCCTGATATTTTTATGGAATATCTGATTTTCGTACTGCCATTCTGGACATTCATCTATGTCTGGGGCGTGCCGACACTGCTCATTCCTGTCAAAGACGAAGGCAAATCAAAGCTTGCAGGGCTGAAAAATCTTATAAATCCGATGTTCATTTCAATGATAATCGGTATGATAGTCGGCATAATGGGTATTCCGCTGCCGGGCTTCCTTAAATCGGCAGTTTCGTCCCTCGGCTCCTGTATGTCGCCGCTGGCAATGCTGCTGACAGGTATGACAGTTGCCAAGCTTGACATCAAAAAGACTTTAGCTGATAAATCCATCTACCTCGTCTCGGCAATAAGACTTCTTATAATTCCGGTAATTTCCATATTTATATTGAAGTTCATCCCAATGAGCTATGGCTTAAAGCTCTGCACAGTCTGCTCGCTGGCAATGCCGCTGGGTCTCAATACAATAGTGGTCCCAAGTGCCTATGGCAAGGACACATCGGTAGCTGCCGGCATGGCCCTCGTCTCCCACGTGGCGTCCTGCTTTACAATCCCGCTCATCTTCATGCTGTTTGAAATGATATAACTTCTCTCGTAGGGGCGGGTTTCCACGCCCGCCCGCACTATTAAATGCGCCGCAGGCACTGCAATGTTCCGCAGGAACAATTCATGATACGAAGTATCAATTCATTCTTCATGTCGAACGACAATTCATCATCAAAAAAGCTCTCCGTTTCGGAGAGCTTTTCTATTCCAATCCTGCAAAGAACTCATCGTATGAGCAGTTGTAAATCTTTTTGAGTGCCACGATAACACTCGCCCTTATATTGAGTTCGCCTGCTTCATATTTGGCATAGGTCGATCTGCCTATGTCACAGCCCATAGTCTGCAGCTTAACACAAAGCTTTTCCTGTGATAATCCTGCGCTGTCACGCAGACGTCTGAGATTATCACCCATATTCAGGTCGCGCCTTATCTTCTGTTCCATATCCTACCTCACAAATAGTATTGACCAGTATTGGTTGCAACTATCTGTATTGTATGATATAATAAGACGAAATATTGTCCGCGATACTGGTCAAAGATGTGAGGCGGTTATGAGAAAATGTACTTTCTTTGGGCACAGAGATGCCCCAGACAATGTAGGGTTACAATTATCAGAAAAACTGAGGAACATTATAGTAAACGAAAATGTCAGTGTTTTTTATGTAGGTGATAACGGAAGATTTGACAAAATGGTGCAAATGGTTCTTGCAAACTTGAAGAAAGAGGGCTATGGCATAGAGTTTTTTGTGGTTTTAGCATATATGCCGAAAATTAAAAGCGTAGTAAACTGTGAAACGATATACCCGGAAGGACTTGAAACAGTTCCGCCGAAATATGCCATAGATAGGCGTAACAGATGGATGATAGAGCACAGTGATTATGCGATAGTATATGTAGAACGAAGCTTTGGGGGAGCTGCGAAATATGTGGAAATAGCAAAGAAAAAAGGACTTAAAGTAATAAATATTGCAAAATAAAAGCTCTCCATTTTGGAGAGCTTTTTTAGCCTTCATTTATTTACTTAAGTTTTGCAATAACAGCCGCGCCGACTTCCGATGTTTTGGCAGTACCACCCATATCAGGAGTGAGGAACTGCTTTTCCACCATAACAGCCTCGATAGCATCGAGAACCTTCTTGCCCCATTCTGTGTAGCCGAAATGGTCGAGCATCTGGCTGACAGACCAGATGGAAGCGAGAGGGTTGGAAACCTCTTGACCTGCAATGTCAGGAGCAGAGCCATGGATAGGTTCAAACATAGATGGGAACTTGCCCTCAGGATTGATATTTGCGCCTGCCGCCAATCCCATACCGCCCGAAATAGCCGCGCCTAAGTCAGTGAGAATATCGCCGAAAAGGTTGGAAGTTACAACAACTTCAAAACGCTTAGGGTCCTTTACAAAGAACATACTTGCCGCATCAACGAGAAGATGATGAGTCTTAACTTCAGGGTATTCCTGGGCAACTTCATTGAAAACCTTGTCCCAGAAAACCATGGAATAGTTGAGAGCATTGCCCTTGCTGATGCTTGTCAGACTCTTGCCTTCCTTCTTTGCAAGTTCAAAAGCATAGCGGATAATTCTTTCTGTGCCCTTGCGGGAGAAAACGCCTGTCTGGAGAACAACTTCATTTGGCTGACCCTTGTAAAGCCAGTCGCCTGCGCCTGCATATTCGCCTTCGCTGTTTTCACGAATGACTATCATGTCAATGTCTTCCTCCTTCACATCCTTGAGAGGACAAGGCGCGCCCTTGAGAAGCTTTACAGGGCGGAGGTTTACATACTGGTCAAAATCATGGCGGATTTTAAGAAGCAAATCCCAGAGGGAGATATGATCAGGCACGCCCGGATAGCCGACAGCGCCAAGATAGATAGCGTCAAACTTTGAAAGAATTTCAATGCCGTCGTCAGGCATCATCTTGCCGTTTTTGAGATAGTATTCACAGCCCCAAGGGAAGTGTTCAAACTCAAAATTGATATTTTCATCGAGGGATGCGATGTGCTGCAGCACCTTAACGCCCTCGGATATAACTTCAGGGCCGATACCGTCGCCGGCAATAACAGCAATTTTGTGGTTATTCATAAGCTTTTCCTTTCATAAACTGATTTATGATTAAAGTGTAGCACTTTGAATTGGGAATGTCAACAAAAATCCCCTCGTCTCCCTTTTAATAGACTCGCCATCTTCAGAGGGAGAGGTGGCAGCAGTAGGCGTCTATTTAATCAACATCATCGGGAGAAATCCTCAATAATCGTCCTCAGTATTTCCTCATCGGCAGGGCAGAAGTCAAACTGCCCGATTTCACTTGGAGTAATCCACCTGATATCATTATGCTCCAGCAATTTCGGCACGCCCGATTTAATTACGCTATTATATAATGTAAGGCGGACGGTTATATCGGGATATTCGTGCACAAGCTCCATATAAATATCCTGTGGCTCGACGATTATATCCAATTCTTCCTTACATTCTCGCACAAGAGCATCAGTCTTGCTTTCTCCCTTTTCCACCTTGCCGCCTACAAATTCCCACAGCAAAGCCCGCGCCTTATGGGCAGGGCGCTGACATATCATAAACCTATCGCCATCCCACACAAGGGCGGCAACAACGTTGGTAATTTCCATTATTTTACAAACTCCTCATAGTACTGACGGGCGTATTTCAGGGCAATATCCACATCTTCCTCGTTGGAGAAAATGCCCAGCGAAAGACGGACAAAGCCAAGGTCCATCTTGCTTATGGCAATATTTCTCTCACCAAACCACGCCTTCATGTGGGCAAGGTCGGGCACAACGACAGAGTTAATGCCAGCGCGCTCGTCAGGGTTTGCAGGAGTTGCCACATGGTAGCCGATTTCACGCAGGCCGTCATTCATCTTTTTTGAAAGTACAGCCACATGAGCGGCAATATTTTCAATACCAACCTCAAGAATGAATTTCAAAGCCGCGCGCAAAGTGTAAATACCCGGATAATTCAGGTTGGAAAGCTCAAATTTTCTTGCATTCAGCTCATCTTTCAGCGTATTTGTCCAGCTTTCACGGTCGAAGGAGCGTACACCCGACGAGCCAGCATACTGAGGCTTAAGCAGCTTCATAAGCTGAGGCGCAATGTAAAGCAAGCCAACACCTGTCACAGAAAGGAGATTCTTGTGTGCGCCCGAAGCCACAGCATCAATGCCCCAGTTTTTCGCATCAAGCGGAATGAGCCCAAGGCTCTGAATTGCATCGACAACTAAAAATGCCCCATTTTTATGGCATATTTCAGCAAGAGCCTTGATGTCACACTTATAGCCTGTTGGTGCCTGCACATGGCTGATTGCCACGATTTTCGTGTTTTTATCAATATATTTTTCAATAATATCAGGGGAAAGACGGTGATTTTCAGATTTAGCAATACGCACCTCAATGCCCTTTTCCTTGAGAGCCAGCCAAGGCATCACATTTGAAATGTGCTCGTCTGTATTGATAACCACATTGTCGCCCTTTTCAAATGGGAAAGACTGGGAAATTATATTTATGCCCTCCACAGTATTTTTGGTTATTGCAATATGGTCAGGGCAGACACCGCCTAAAAGGGAAGCCGAAAGCGCGCGCACTTCATCAGCCGCCTCATTCCATTGGCGTTTACCCTCAAGAATGCCATTGAAATTTTCCTCAAAATATAAATCCATAGCCTCTTTAGCTATCGTACAGCCGCCGTTAGACAGCCCTGCTTCAAGATAAACCTTCTTTGAGCAGACAGGGAAGAGCGCTCTTATCTTTTCATGGTCCTTCATAAAATTACCTCCGTAAAGATTTCCTATGGTAAAATCATAGCACAAGCCGACGGCATTTACAATAATTTGTGACAAAAAACTTAAAATCAGCTTAAAAAGGCAAAAAAATTCTTGCAGTATAAACAAAGCTTTGGTATAATTCTTACTATATAGAAAAAAGCCACAATTTTGTCACAAATTATTTAAACTTTAGTGTTATTATTATATTGGATAAAAATAGCACAAGAAGGAAAAATAATGAGAAACTGGCTTACAAAACTGGCACAAAAAATCAATCAATTCATGTACGGAAGATACGGCACAGACAAGCTGAATATGTTTCTGCTGACACTGTCCATAGTAATGGTCTTTCTTTCGTACTTTCCGAAGATGGGTATCTTTTCGCTTATCGCATATATTTTCGTGATATGGGCGCTTTTCAGAAGCCTTTCAAAAAATCTCCACAAAAGACGCCTCGAACTCTATAAATATGAGGAAATAAAAAGAGATTTCAAGGGCAGAATAAGCCTCATAAAGCAGATATGGCAGAACAGAAAGACCCATAGATATTTCAGATGCAAAAACTGCGGCAATATTTCACGCGTACCAAAGGGATACGGCAAAATCGAAGTGACCTGCCCGAAATGCAAAACGAAATCCATCCGTAAGTCGTAGCATCATCTCAAAAGAGGTGGGACTGTGAAACCGTGCATTGATTACAGCAAATTCAAACTGAGCAAGCTGAACACCATCGAATACAAGCATCTTAAACTGCTTATTTTCTGGCCGATATACGGCGTACTTTTCTATGCCCTTGAGCGATTTATAATCGCGCCGTATTATTATCCGGTTTACTGCGGCATAGACGATATAATCCCATTCAACGAATGGTTTGTAATCCCGTACCTTTTCTGGTATGTATTCCTCATCGGAATGCACGTCTACACCCTTATATATGATGTGGAAAACTTTGAAAAAATGATGAAGTACATCATCATAACATACACAGCCGCGCTGGTGATATACGCGATATTCCCAAACTGCCAGCAGCTCCGCCCGCCTGTCTTTGAAAGGGAAAACATACTCACTAAAATGATGAGTTTTCTCTACACCATCGACACCAACACCAATGTCTGCCCGTCGATTCATGTCATCGGCTCACTTGCCGTACTTTCAACGGCGGTAAGGCTCAGAGGCATCAATTTTGTGTCGCTGACATGGTTTGTCATAACAGCATTTTTTATCAGCATTTCCACAGTTTTCCTCAAACAACACTCAATTATCGACATATTCGCCGCCCTGCCTGTCTGCATTTTAGCCGATTTAATATGCTGGGGCTGGAAAAATAATAAAAAAGAAAGAGTAAAATAATGCGCAATATTTTCAAAAAAGAAGAAATACTGACAATTCCAAATCTGCTCAGCCTTGTCCGCCTGCTGATGATTCCGCTCATTATATGGCTTTATGCCGTAAAGCAGGAATACGGCCTTGCGCTCCTCATGTTGTTTATCTCGTGGGTGACAGATGTTGTGGACGGCTTCATCGCAAGACGCTTCAATATGGGCTCGGATTTCGGCAAGATTTTCGATCCTATCGCCGATAAGCTGACACAAGCGGCAATGCTTTTCTGCCTTGCCATAAAATACAAACGTATGAAATATCTCATCGGCATCTTCGCTGTCAAGGAGATAGTTATGAGCGTCATGGGGCTTTTCGCAATGCACAAAACTGACGAAGTGAGAAGCGCCGAATGGGCAGGCAAAATAAACACAGGGCTTATGTACCTCACGATAGGTCTGCTGATAATCATGCCGAATATGGACATCCGCTACGCCAACGGACTTATCAGTATTTGCTGTTTCTCAATGATAGTTTCAGGCGGACATTACGTCAAAAACTACCTCGAAACCCTTAAATCAGACAAATAATAAAAGCCACCCATAGCGGTGGCTTCAGATTTGTCAGGAAACATTAAAGTGAATATTGTGATATATTTTTTATGCGGATATATAATTATGTGTTTCCTGCGCCCTCAGGCACAAAAGCTATTAAATCCGCAAAAATCCAGGACATGTGCATGGAATTTTTGCACCTCTATCGGGCAAGTGTATGCAAAGCATGCGCGCAGACCGATGCAAACTCAAACGAGGCCTGCCTCGTTTGAAGTGTCGAAAATACTTTTTAGACACCGTAAGCCACCCATAGCGGTGGCTTTTTTATAGCTTGACATAGCAAGTAGGGTGGGATAAAATTAAATAAAGAGGTGATATTTATGGTGCTGATAATAACAGGAGCTTCCCACACAGGCAAAACTAATCTTGCACAGAAATTGCTTGAAAAATACAGCATGCCGTATCTTCCAATAGACCATATCAAAATGGGGCTAATCCGCAGCGGCATCACAGAGCTGACACCCGAAAGTGAGGATGAAAAGCTGACAGCGTTTTTGTGGCCAATCATCAGAGAGATTATCAAGACTGCCATCGAAAACAGCCAGAATCTCATAGTGGAAGGCTGTTATGTCCCATTTGACTGGCAGAAGGATTTTGATGAGCTATATCTCGAAAATATAAAATACCTCTGCCTTGTTATGAGTGAGAATTACATAAAAACTCATTTTGACGATATTAAAGCCTATGAAAACATAATTGAGCACCGTCTTTACGACGATTTCACCATGGAAAATGCCCTTGAAGAAAATGGGTACTATATGGAAAAATGCCGTCAGCATAATATAAAACCGCTGATTATCGACGAAAAATATGAGATAAATATTGAATTATAAAGGAGAATCGCCATGACAAAAGTATATTTTATCCGCCATGCAGAGCCTGATTATAATGACCTCGATGCCGTCAACCGCGCGCTTACAGAAAAGGGCAGGGGAGACACATACCATGTGGCGAATTTCCTCAAAGACAAGGAAATCTCCGCCGTTTTGTCCAGCCCATACCAGCGCTCTTACGATACAGTCGCCAATTTCGCCATGCAGATGGGCATGGAGGTAGAAACTGTCTACGACCTTCGCGAGCGCAAAATCTGCGATACCTATGTGGATGATTTTCCCGGCTTTGCCGAAGCTCAGTGGGCAGATTTTGACTATAAGCTTGAAACAGGCGAGAGCCTCAGAGAGGTGCAGGACAGAAATGTAAATGCCCTCAAAGATATTTTAAAACGTTACGAAGGAAAGAATATCGCCATCGGCACCCACGGCACAGCTCTTTCAACCATAGTCAATTACTACGATAAAGCCTTCGGCTATGAGGATTTTATGAAGATACGCAGAGTGCTTCCGTGGATAGTGGTCATGACCTTTGAAAACGATGAGTGTAAAGGTATTGAACAGTACAGATTAAACTGGGAAAAGATGTAATTTCTTATTATAGCCTCCCCTGTGTAAGGGGAGGGGGACCATCGTAACGATGGTGGAGGGGTTGTAAAATAACCTTAATAACATAACAAAAGGCAGTCCAGAACGGACTGCCTTTTCTATACATATTATATATATTACGCGTGGATTTCCTTGTGCTGTACCCAGAAAGCGCCGCTCGGCTTGATAGCCAGAATGTCGATAGGACCGCCAACAGTCTTGCTTCTGTTCTGGAAAGAAATAGTCTTGGCAGTAACATCAACGGCATACTTGGCAAAATCGACCGCATCCTGCAGAGTAAAGAATGCAAATCCCATGGAATAGTCCTTCAGGTCGATATAATTGCCGTCACTCGTCTTGATAGCCACAGTATTGAGCAGACGGACAAGAATTTCTGTTTCGCCGTCCCATGTTGCGCTGGCATTTTCGGTATTTTTGCGTGTAATGCTCCTGGCAGGCACATTCACACGATGCACGTGAGCCGTCATATCCCCCTTGTCATAGCCGGCAACGATAAACTTTGCATCAGGCACAGGGTCAAACTTGCCAAAATAATCGATAAGCTTCTGGGAAACCTCCTCGACAGAAGTCTTTTCCTTGACATTTTTAGCGATAAAATCCTCAATATAAATGGAAATCGGTCGGTTTTTTATGCTGGAAGCCCCCGAAGTTGAAAGCCCGATGGTGGAATTGCACATAAAAGTCTTATATGTGGTGTCAGTGCTCTGTATACCGTAGTTTTTCAGTGCACCCTTGCCGTTTGGATTTGGCTCATAAGTGGTATATGTAATACGGCTGTCGCTGGCCATAACAATGCCTTCGTGGGTGTAAACAGTGATAATAAATGACATAATGTTTTCCTCGCGTATGAACTAATATAAATGTAATTATACCATACACAATTATATAATACAGCAATTATTGAGAAAAGCAATATTGTATACCTATCTTTATAGGTAAAATATTTATAGTTAAAATCAATAAAATACAGGCGTATTTATTGTGAAAACTGAACAAGTAAATAAATTGTGTCTTAATATTGGGAAAATTTGCTGCGATGGCAGAGGCTTTATTTGATTTATATATAAAGCATACATTATGGGTTGATTTTTGTACAGTATTGTGTTATCTTCAGCAAGGTTTGAAAAACCACAACAAAATATTTTAAGAAAGTGAGAAACACACCAATGAAGAAGTTTATTGCGCTCGTTCTTGCTATGGTTATGGCTTTCTCCCTTTTCGCAGGCTGCGCTAAGGAAGAAGAAACAACAACAGCTGCACCGGCAGGCGACACAACAACAGCTGCTACTGAAGCAACAACAGCAGCGCCAGAAGAAGGCGTAGAACCAATTGAAGACCTTATCCTCGCAAAGACATACGGTCTTGAAACATTTGCTATCTGGAACACAGAAGGTGCAAATACACGTGGTATCCTCATCAACCTTTACGAAGGTCTCCTCGACAACGACAACAAGTCTCAGTCCATCCCAGCTATCGCTAAGTCCTGGGGTTCTGAAGACGGCAACGTAACATGGAAGTTCGACCTCCGTGACGATGCTAAGTGGGTTGACATTAACGGCGCTGAAAAGGCTCCTGTAGTTGCTGCTGACTTCGCAACAGGTATGGAATATATGCTCAACTTCCATAAGAACGGCGGCCACAACACACCAAAGCTCATCGAATTCGTTAAGGGCTGTAAGGAATACTATGAATATACACAGTCCCTCGAACCAGCAGAAGCTATGGCTCTCACAGCAGGTGAAGGCTCCAAGTTCATGGAAATGGTTGGCATCGAAACACCAGACGAACACACAGTTATCTACACATGCCTCAAGCCAACACCATACTTTGATTCCCTCGCACAGACAACATCCTTCTACCCAATTCCACAGGGTATGATCGATGAAATCGGCGTTGAAAACCTCAATGCTCTTACAAACGAAAATATGTGGTATAACTCCTGCTACATTATGACATCTTATGTTTCCGGCAACGAAATGATTCTCGAACCAAACCCACTTTACTGGGACAAGGAAGCTAAGCTCTTCAATTCTGTAACACTCAAGCAGGTTGAATCCACAGACGTAGCATACATGCTCTTCGAAAACGGCGAAAACGACTACGTAACACTCAACTACACACAGGTTATGGAAATCTACAACGATCCAAACCACAAGTATCATGACTACCTTGTAGAACAGAACCCAGGTATGCGTGCTAACCAGATGCACTTCAACTACGACAAGTATCTTGCAGATGGCACACCAGACACAAACTGGAACCTCGCTATCAACAACCTCAACTTCCGTAAGGCTATGTACTACGGTATCGACTTCCTCGAATACTACAAGCGCTTCAACCCAATCAACCCAATGAACTGTGAAAACAACTTCTACACACGTGCTGACCTCGTTTACATGTCCGACGGTACACAGTATGTTGAAGTAGTTCGTGACGAAATGGGTATCGACGAAAAGTCCGATACAAAGATTGCTCAGCTCAACCCAGCAAAGGCTGAAGAACACAAGAAGCTCGCTATCGAAGAACTCACAGCACAGGGCGTAACATTCCCGGTAGTTATCGAATACTACATCGGTTCTTCTCAGGACGCTGTTGACAACGCAAAGGTTCTTGAACAGTCTATGGAAGAATGCTTAGGCTCCGACTTCATCGATGTAAAGCTTATGGAATACGGCGCACTTTCCGGCACAGAAGTACGTGACAATGGTATGTCCGCATTTGCTATCAACTCCTATGCTGGTGCATTTGCTGACCCATCCACATACCTCACACAGGAAATCTACGGCGATGCTAACGCATTCTACACAACAAGATACTCCCGTATCAACAACCTCCCAACAGACAGCGAAACATCCCTCGCTCTCCAGGAATACACAAGACTCTTCAACGAAGCTAATGCTATCACAGACGACCACGATGCACGTCTCAAGGCATTTGCAAAGGCTGAAGCATACTTCTTTGATCAGGTAATCACAGTTCCTGTTTACATCACAAACAGCTACTGCCTTACAAACATCGACCTCAACTCTCAGATGTACTCCATGCTCGGCGGTTCTGCTGAAAAGATGAAGAACTGGGAAACAGACCTTACAGGTTACACATCCGCAGAAATGGAAGCTATCAGAGCTGAAGCTAAGTAATATCGCTTAAAAGATAACTCTTTTCATGTGATAAGTAAAAATCCTGAAGTG
>JAFSBG010000025.1 GCA_017441945.1 Clostridia bacterium | reverse complement strand
CCGTTCTGCACTCGATGCTTGCGAACTTATGAATGTTGGCGTTAACTATCTCCGTGAACATGTTATCCCAGAAGCACGTATGCATTATGCTTACAGAGATGTTGGCGGTATCGCTCCAAACGTTGTTCAGGATCATGCCTGCGTACATTATTATGTAAGAGCTCCAAAGGTTGCTCTCCTTATGCCTATCGTAGAACGCGTTAAGGACATTGCACGCGGTGCTGCTCTCATGACAGGTACAACTGTTGAAATGCAGACAATCAAGGCGGTTTCTGACTATGTTGCAAATATTGAGGCTACAAAGATTCTGCAGAAGGCTATGGAAGATATCGGTGCTCCACAGTTTGACGAAGAAGACTACAAGACAGCTAATTACTTTGCAGAAGCTCTCACACAGGATGATAAGGAAAATGCTATGAGAGGCTATAAGCGTTCTCATCCGGATTCTCCAATCCCAGAAGGCCCTCTCCATAACTTCATAACACCATTCAATATCAATATGACTCCAGGCTCCGGTACAACAGACGTTGGTGATGCTTCTTACTGCACACCTACAGCTCAGTGCCACATGGCAACTCAGGTAATGGGTACACCGGGTCATAACTGGCTCCTTACAGGTCAGGGCAAGACAAGCTACGCTCACAAGTCTATGCTTACAGTTGCTAAGGCTATGGCTCTTGCGGGCGCTTATGCTGCGCACGATCCAGAAGCTATCAAGAGAGCAAGAGAGGAATTCCTCACAGTTAACGGCGGCAAGTATGAATGTCCATTGCCAATGGATGTTCCACCACTCAAGTAGGAGATAGCGTAATGGATAAGAGAAATTTTGTTTGCGATTACATAGAAAATAACAGAAATATCTTCATCGATGCTGCAAATGCTGTATGGGGCTTTGCAGAAGCTGGTATGAAGGAATATAAGTCCGCTGAATATCTTGTAAAGGTATGTAAGGACAATGGCTTCAAGGTTACAGAGGGTGTTGCTGAAATTCCGACAGCATTTGTTGCTGAATGGGGTGAAGGTCATCCTGTCATTGGTTTCCTTGCCGAATACGATGCACTTCCTGGTCTTTCCCAGGAAGGCTGCTGCAATGTACATAAGCCGCTTGATGAAGCTAATACAGCTTATGGTCACGGCTGTGGTCACCATCTTCTCGGCGCAGGCGCAATGGCAGGCGCATTCGGTCTCAAGGAATATCTTGAAAAGAACAATATCAAGGGCACTGTAAGATATTACGGTTGCCCAGGTGAAGAATATGGCTCCGGTAAGGCATTTATGGCTCGTGCAGGTCTTTTCGATGATGTTGATGCCTGCTTTACATGGCATCCTGGCGACAGAAATGAAATCGTAACAGGCGGTAGCCTTGCTTGCTACAGCATTTTCTTCAAGTTTACAGGTAAGACAGCTCATGCAGCAGGCGCACCGCATATGGGACGCTCTGCTCTCGACGCTTGTGAACTTATGAATGTCGGCGTAAACTATCTCCGTGAACACGTTATCCCGGAAGCTCGTATGCACTATGCATATACAGATGTTGGCGGTATTGCCCCTAATGTTGTTCAGGACCACGCAGGTCTCCATTATTTCGTGCGTGCTCCAAGAGTTGCAGATATGATGGCTATTCTTGAAAGAATTAAGGACATTGCGAAGGGCGCGGCTCTTATGACAGGTACATCTGTTCAGGATATCACTCACGAGGCGCTTTCTGATTTCGTTCCGAATGATACACTCAATGTTATGGCGCATAAGGCTCTTACAGAAGTAGGACTTTATGACCTTGATGATGCTGATCTTGAAATGGCGAAGAGCTTCAGAGAAGCTGTCACAGATGAAGAAGTTGCAAACTCTGTAAGAGAGTTCAAGACAACATACGGTATAGACCTTTCGGGAAATCTTTTCAACAGACAGATTTCTCCACTTAAAAATATTGAACTTGCCTCCAAGGGCTCAACAGACGTAGGTGACACAAGCTACTGCACACCAACTGTTCAGTTCCATGTTGCAACTCAGATTATTGGTACACCGGGTCATTCCTGGAAGATCACAGGTCAGGGCACAACAAGCTATGCTCATAAGGGTATGCTCACAGCTGGTAAGGCAATGGCTCTCGCCGGTATTTATGCTCTTGAAGATCCTGAACTCTGCAAGAAGGCAAGAATCGAGCTCGATTCCAAGACAAACGGCGGTTATAAGTGCCCGATGCCTGCAGATCTCAAGCCAACACTTTAATTTTTAATACAATCAGGAGGACAGACTATGAACGATATCATTAAAGCCATAATCGAAAGAAGAAGCTGCAAGAATTATAAGCCTGACGCAGTACCTCAGGAAGTCATTGAACAGATCATCGAAGCAGGTCTGTTCGCGGCAAGCGGTATGGGCAAGCAGAGCCCGGTAATTCTCGCTGTATCTGACAAAGAAACACGCGATAAAATTGCTGCTATAAATACAAAATACCATCCTGCACATCCTGCAGACCCATTCTATGGTGCACCAGTAGTGCTCGTTGCTCTTGCTCCAAAGGATGCAGGTACAGGTGTTTATGACGGCAGTCTTGTAATAGGCAACATGATGCTCGCTGCACATTCTCTTGAGGTCGGCTCCTGCTGGATTCACAGAGCAAAGGAAACATTTGATGACGAAGAAGGTAAGGAAATCCTCAAGAAAGCAGGTCTTGAAGGCGAATATGTCGGCATAGGCAACTGTATCATCGGTTATTCTGCTGTTCCAAATCCACCTGTTATTCCAAGAAAGGAAAACAGAGTATACAGAGTATATTAAATAAAAATAACACCCCATCAATCTGATGGGGTGTTTTATATTTTTGTTGTAATTAGAGAAGGTCGGCAACTTTATAAACGTCGCCTGCGCCCATTGTAAGAACAATGTCGCCTTCACGTGCTGTATCCTTGATGAAATCTGCAATTTCGATAAATGTCTTGAAGAAGTGTGCATTCGGAATCTTTTCGGCAAGCTGAGCAGAAGATGTGTTGTTTATGTTTATTTCGCGAGCTGCAAAAATTTCGGCAAGTACAACAATATCAGCAAGGGAAAGAGCTTCAACGAATTCGTCAAACAAAGCTTCAGTTCTTGTGTATGTATGTGGCTGGAAAATACAGATTGTTCTTTTTCCCATTGCATCTGCTGCTCTGAGAGCAGAAATAATTTCGTTTGGATGATGGGCATAGTCGTCAAATACGCGGGCACCGTTGCAGGTCGTTTTATATTCAAGACGTCTGCCGACACCTGTGTAGCTTTGAATACCCTTTTTGAAGGATTCTCCGTCAACACCAAGATGAATTGCAACTGCGGCACTTGCAAGAGCATTGAGAACATTGAATTTTCCTGGTACAGAAAGCTTTACATCACAGTAATGGTTGCCCTTATGATAAATTGAGAAGCCAAAGAATCCATTGCTGTCCTTTATGTAATCAGCGTATACATCTGCATCATGGGAAAGACCAAATGTAATAACGTTTCTGTCGACCTTTTCAAGAACAGTTCTTGTATTTGCATCGTCAATATTTGCAACAACGACACCGCTGTCCTTTGGCACCTGATTTGCAAAATGAGTAAAGGATTCGATAATATCATCAAGACCTGAGAAGAAGTCAAGATGGTCGATGTCAACGTTGAGAATAACTGCGACAGTAGGGGAGAACTTGTGATAGGAGTTCTTGTATTCGCATGATTCGGCAACAAAAAGGTCATGACTGCCGATTCGCATACTGCCGCCGATGGAAGCGAGCTCGCCGCCTACCATAAT
>JAFSBG010000024.1 GCA_017441945.1 Clostridia bacterium | reverse complement strand
CGATTTTGATTGGTATGATTCGGTTACAACCCCTCCACCGCCATACGGCGGTCCCCCTACCCTTACACAGGGGAGGCAAGAGTGATGTGTGATGGGAAGGCTGATATAATCTTTTATAGTCTATTTCTCTATTTCCGCACCTATATATTAACAGATTTTTATAGAAAATGCAACAAATAGTGTAGACAAAATACATATTTATATTGTATAATCAAGGTAATGGCAAAATAAATTTTACGGAGGTAAGATAATGAAACCAATCCTGTTGGAAGACATAACTACTTATAAGTTCTTATCCGGTCTTTCCTATTCCCCAGACGGCAAAAATGTTGCTCTCATCGCTTCAAAGGCTGAGCTCAAGGAAAACGGCTACCGCCGCTATATCTACACAGCCGATGCTGACACATTGAAGTTCAAGAAGCTTACAGACGGCGGCGCAGAAGGCTCTTTCTTCTGGCTTAACGGCAATACTGTTGTATTCCCACGCGTAAAGGAAAAGGAAGATAAGGAAGCTCTCGCACAGGGCGAAGAGCTTAGCGTTTTCTACGCTATCGACCTTAACGGCGGCGAAGCTAACGAACTTTTCAGACTTCCTCTCAAGGTAATGTCTGTAACTCCAATCGACGAAGAAAATCTCATTCTTATGGTAAAGCACGACCTTGCACGTCCTGAGCTCGAAGGCCTCAAGCCTGACGAACGCAAGAGAACACTTGCTCAGTATATGCAGGACCTCAAGGACTTCACAGTTGCTGACGAGCTTCCATGGCGCTTCAACGGCATGGGCATCACAAACAAGCTTAGAAATGTTGTTTACACATACAATCTCAAGACAAAGGCTCTCGTCCGTGTAACTGACAAGGCTTTCCACACATCTTCTGTAAAGCTCACTCAGGACAAGAAGGCTCTTGTTATCACAGGCAACAACTTCAATAAGCTCAACTACATCCGCCGTGACGGTATGTATCTCTATGACCTTGAAACAAAGGAAATGAAGACTCTTATCGAATCGGGCAAGATGGAAGTCGGCTTCATGACAGAAGTTCTCTCCGACAAGATCATCTTCACAGGCTGGCAGCCAAAGGAAAAGTATGAACTTACATACTCCGACATCTATGCAGTCGACTTCAACGGCAAGCTGGAACGTATTGTTGACCTTGGTGAATATGACCTCAACTTCGGCAACTCCATCTCGGGCGACACTCGTATGGGCGCAATGCGCGGCACAAAGGTTGTGGGCGATGTGCTCTACTTCCTCGGCACACTCAATAATAACAGCCACATCTTCAAGCTTGAAAACGGCGAAATCACTCAGGTTACAGATATGTACCTCACAATCGATTCCTTCGATATGTTCGACGGTAAGATCATCTGCACAGGTATGACAGACGTTTCCATCCAGGAAGTTTATGCTCTCAAGGATGGCAAGGCTCTCAAGAAGTCCGGCTTCAATACAAAGGCTCTCTCTGGCAGATACATTGCTCCTGCTGAACCTGTTACATTCACAAATACAGACGGCTACGAAATCCACGGTTTCGTTCTCAAGCCAAAGGATTATGACCCAACAAAGAAGTATCCTGCAGTGCTTGAAATTCACGGCGGCCCACACACATCATTCGGCCACGTATTCTTCCACGAAATGCAGGTTATGGCAAGTGACGGCTGCTTCGTAATGTACTGCGACCCACGCGGCGGCACAGGCAGAGGCCGTGACTTCTATGAAATCGGCGGCAAGTGGGGCGATATCGATTATAAGGATATTATGGAATTCGTTGACGAAGTTCTCAAGGTTTACCCTGCTATCGACGAAAAGAAGCTTGGCGTAACAGGCGGCTCTTACGGCGGCTTTATGACAAACTGGATTATCGGCAACACAGACCGTTTTGCTGCGGCTGTTTCACAGCGTTCCATCGCTGAATGGGGTCACTTCAATCTCGTTGGCGACATTCCTGGCACAGGTCTCAGAGAAATCCAGGCTGACATCTGGGATGATTTTGAAAAGGTTTACGCACAGTCCCCGCTCAAGCACGTTTACAAGGCAAAGACACCTACAATGTTTATCCACTCCTTCGAAGACTACCGCTGCACACAGCCTGAAGCTGAACAGATGTACCGCGCTCTTCTCGACAACAAGGTAGACACACGCATCTGCTTCTTCAAGGGCGAAAACCATGAGCTCTCCAGAGGCGGCAAGCCAAAGCACCGCATAAGAAGACTTAAGGAAATCACACAGTGGCTCTATAAGTACATCAAGGCATAATGGAGGAGAAAACTATGAAAAAGTATACATATAAAGACTTTACAGACCTGCTTCTGCCTCATTCCGCTCAGTTCTCTCCTGATGGCAAAAATGTGGCATTCCTTGTCAGAAGCGCAGACAACAAGACAAACGGCTATCATTCCAAGATCTATGTTACAAACTACAAGACAGGCAAGGTTAAGAAGCTTACTAACTACGGCGCAGAAAGCTCTTTCACATGGGTAAATCCTAACACTATCCTTTTCGCTTCCCTCAGAAATGAAGCTGACAAGAAGCTTAAGGCTAAGGGTGAACAGCTTACTGTTTTCTATGAAATGAATCTCGACGGCGGCGAAGCTGAAGAAGCATTCCGCCTTGAACTCAACGGCGCATCTGCTACAAAGATCGACCGCAACGACTACCTCATCCGTGCTGTTTTCGACAACTACTACCCAGACCTCACAGGTCTCAAGGGCAAGAAGCGTGACGAAAAGCTGGCTGAGTGGAAGGAAGAACAGGATTACGAAGTTGCAAGCGAATTCCCTTACCGCTTTGACGGCATGGGCTATATCAACGGCACACGCAACCGTCTCTATAAGTACAACCGCGTAACCGGCAAGCTCAAGGCTATCACAGATAAGCTCTTCTCCACAGACAACGCTGTTCTCTCCCCTGACAAGAAGACTCTCTTCTACTCCGGCGAGCTTCTCACAGGCTCCACATCATTCACAGACGGTATCTACGGCTACAATCTCAAGACAGGCTCCCGCGAAACATACCTTGAAGAAGGCACATACTCTGTTATGTCCATGGCTGTTTCCGACGATGCTATCTACTTTGTAGGCCGCGTTGCTGACTTCTCCAAGATCGCAGGCTCCCAGCTCTGGAAGATCGACCTTGCTACAAAGGAACTCAAGCAGATCTACGCTCCTGAAGGCGATTTCGGCTTCGGCATGGTTTGTGACGGCGTAAACGGCGCAGGTTCTTCCTTCATGGTCAAGAACAACAAGCTTTACTTCCTCGAAACAAGACGCCACGGCACAGGTCTTTATGTTCTTGAAGACAACAAGCCAGTTCGCATTTCCGACGAGGAAATCCAGATCGCATCTTACACAATCCACGGCGAACAGATCGCTGCTGTCGGCGTTGAATACAACATGCCGGGCGAAATCTATGCTATCGAAGGCAAGAATTTCCGTCCTATCACAGCAGTCAACAAGAAGTTCAACGAAACATATTCCTTCAACAAGCCTGAATATCTCACATTCGTCAATAAGGACGGCATCGAAATCGATGGTTGGGTAATCAAGCCTTACGGCTATGAGCCTGGCAAGAAGTATCCTGGCTTTATCGAAGTACACGGTGGTCCACGCGCTAACTATGGCCGTGAGCTTATGCTCGACCTTCAGTGGATTGCTTCCGAAGGCTACTTCGTATTCTACTGTAACCCACGCGGCTCTTCCGCTCGTGGCGATGACTTCGCTTGCATCACAGGCAAGTACGGCATCTGGGATTACGAAGACATTATGGAATTCACAGACAAGGTGCTTGAAAAGTATCCTGACGTAGACGGCGACCGTCTTGGTATCGGCGGCGGCTCCTACGGCGGCTATATGTCCAACTGGGTAATCGGCCACACAGACCGCTTCAAGGCTGCTGTTCCACAGTGCTCCATCTCCAGCTGGATCACAATGTACGGCTGCTCCGACATTACAAACTTCTGTAATGCTCAGATGGGCGGCACACCTTGGAATGCATTTGAAGAAACATGGAGAGCTTCTCCTCTCAAGTATGCTCCAAATGTTAAGACTCCAACTCTCTTCCTCCAGTATGGCGAAGACTTCCGTTGCCCAATGCAGGAAGCTGTTCAGATGTACACAGCTCTTATGATGCATGGCGTTGAAACAAAGCTTGTTATTTTCCACGGCTACAGCCATAAGATGCGCTCTATCGGCAAGCCAACATCCCGTAACAGAAGATGTCAGGAAATCCTTGCATGGATTGACAAGTACGTCAAGAACGCAAAATAATTATTCCGATTTTAAAGGCTTCTCCTTGAGGAGAGGCTCCGCGTAAGCGGTGGTGAGGTGGCATCGAAGGTGTATTTAATAAACGGATGCAACGCATCCTACACCTCATCCGTCAGCCTCGCTGACCCCTTCCCAAATGGGGTCCCCGAACAGCCTGCTGTTTGGGGTGTGAATCGAGGGGAAGGCAACCACGCCCCCACAAACAACACAAAAATAAAGGGCAGGCGTAATGTCTGCCCTTTAAGAAAATTAAATAATAAAGGAGAATGCAAAATGAAGAAATTGATTTCCCTCAGCCTTGCAGTCATTATGATGTTCTCCATGGCAGTATCTGTTTTTGCTGCTGAAAACGAGAATATCGACGCAGTTCTCGACCGCCGTATCAAGGTTACATACAACGGCGAGCTCCAGACTTTTACAGATGCAAACGGCAAAATCGTATACCCTATCGTTTATCAGGGTACAACTTATCTCCCTGTAAGAGCGGCTTCCGCTCTCGTCAAGCTCCCTGTTCAGTGGGACGGCGCTAACTATACTGTTGTTCTCGGCGGCGACGGCGCTCCTTATGAAGCTGCTGCTCCTGTCGGCACACCGCTTACAGAAAGCGAAAACATCAAGACTGTTCTCGACAAGAACATCAAGGTCACCTTCAACGGCGAGCTCCAGACATTCACAGATGTAAACGGCAAGGTTGTTTACCCTATCGTTCACGAAGGCACAACTTATCTCCCTGTCCGTGCTGTTTCCAACCTTGTAAACCTCCCTGTTGAATGGGACGGCGCAAACTATACTGTAGTTCTCGGCGAAAAGACTGAACAGCCTGTCACACCTCCTGCTGCTGAAAAGGAACTTCACCGCGGCGTATGGAACGGCAAGGTTTACACAAATGAATTTGCAAATCTCAAGTTCACACTTGATACAAACTCTGTGGCTTACACAGACGAAGATATCATCGAGCAGTTCGGCGCAATCTACGATGATCAGGGCAATCTTTACGATATGATGGCTCAGAATCTCGTTGACGGCACTCTCACAATGATTCTCATTGAAGATCTTTCTGTTAAAACAGCAGCTTCCGAACAGGTTACTGCCGATAAGTATGTTGAACTTCTCAAGTCTCAGCTTCCACAGGCAGGCGACTACACAATCGTCGGTACTGAATATGTTGAGCTCGGCGGCAATGATTACACAGTGCTCAAGACTACAAACAATGATATTTTCCAGAACTACTATGTTATGAAGGTCGGCGATGACCATGTTGTCTGCCTTCTCGTAACAGGCTTGTCTGAAGCTGGTGTAAACGCAGCTGCGGCTTGCTTCAACTAAACTTAAACAAACCAAAAGCCACTCCGATTGGGGTGGCTTTTCATGTTGAAATTGAAGAGGTAATGTGTGATAGATCGCATCTGAATAAAAACAACCCCTCCGCTTCACATATGTTCAGCACCTCCCCTTGCACAGGGGAGGCT
>JAFSBG010000023.1 GCA_017441945.1 Clostridia bacterium | reverse complement strand
GCAGGTGAAAAGGACTTTATTGAAAAGGTAAGAAAGTACAGAAAGATGATCGGCGGCGGCACTCGTCAGGCTGGTATTATTGCAGCAGCAGGTCTTATTGCCATTACAGAAATGACAAAGCGTCTCAATGAGGACCACGAAAATGCAAAGTACCTTGCACGCAAGCTTGCTGAAATCGACTGTATTGAAATCGATCCATCTGCAGTGGAAATCAATATGGTATTCTGCAAGATCAACAAGTCTGAAAAGCTTCTTAAGGAGCTTCCTGCTCTTATATATAAGAAGGGCATCAAGATCAATGACGGTGGATTCCACGGTCAGTTCCGTTTCCTTACATCCAACGATACATCTAAGGATGATATTGATGTATTTATCGCAAAGCTCATTGATATTTTAGCTGAAAATAAATAATCACACATTACTGCCTCCCACATAAAATGATAATGAAGCATAGCTTTAATTTTATTCGGGAGGTAGTTTTATGTCCAATAACAGAATGACACCCGGCCCTATAAATAATTGTCAGGGAATGGGCGCAGAAGCTGTATGTGTCAATACAAGAAAAGTTTATGACTCCTGTAAAGATAAGGAGTGCCTGCAGGACCTGAGGGTTTATCTTACGAGAAGATCTCAGCAGATTTTTGATGGTTCGATCAGTGTAAAGCCAAAAGGTGCCGAATTACTCTGGGCGTATATCGATGTGGAAGCAGTTACGTTCAACAGTGGTTTCTATACTGTGAATGTAAAGTATTTTTACAGAATTACAGCGGATGCTTCCTGCGGTGCAGGCAGGGCCAAGGAAATAAGCGGTATTGCAACATACGATAAGAGAACGATTTTGTTCGGCAGCGAAGGTAATGTACGTATTTTCAGTTCACTTTATGAACAGGGCTATGACAGGCAGATGACAGAAAAGACAAATCTTCCGATCGCAGTAGTGGAAGCTGTCGATCCTGTTATACTTGGTACAAAAATTGTCGATGAAGGCTGTTGCGGTGAATGTCTGTGCGATATTCCACATTGTGTCATCGATTCATTTGAAGATGAAATTATGGTGAGTGATGATTGCAGAAAGCTCTATGTAACTCTTGGACAGTTCAGTATCATCAGGCTCGAAAGAGATATTCAGCTTCTTATGCCCGCATACGATATCTGTCTGCCGGAAAAGGAATGCAGCGGCAATTCTGCAAATGGCGCAGAAGACCCGTGTGACCTTTTCTCAAGATTTAAGTTCCCTGTAGATGAGTTCTTCCCACCTAAACAGGGCGAGATGTATAAAGTGAATGACAAAAAGGGCAGATATGGTTTCTAAAAATGTAAAGCACCGATTTTCGGTGCTTTATTTATTACTTGTGACATATATTTAATATATGGAGGTGGGAGTTTGAAAAGAAAGCTTAAAGAAAAATTGCAGTTTTATACCATTGTTTTTTTGACAATAACGGCTGTTTTGTGTATAATGGAAGTGAAAGATGATATACTCACGTATGTGATGAAAAATGAACGGATTTATGATGCTGAAATTATAATAGATGCAGGTCACGGCGGTCCTGATGGCGGCGCAGTCTCTTCAAACGGAGTCGCCGAAGCAGATATAAACTTATCGATAAGTGACAAAACCCGGCTCACAGCCGCTTTTCTTGGCATAAGAGCTGACATGACTCGTCGTGACAGAAACTCGCTCGATTATAAGCCTGATGATACGATACGGCAGAATAAAATGAATGATTTAAAAGCGCGTGTTAAAATTGGTGAAGGCAACAGAAATGCCGATTTTGTAAGTATTCATCTCAATAAGTTCAGCGATCCACGATATTTTGGAGCGCAGGTTTTCCACAGAAATGACGCGGCATCAATTTTGCTTGCTCAGAATATTCAGGGTGCGCTGTATCAGATAAACGATAAGAATACAAGAAGTTTCAAACAAATCCCCAATGATAATTATATATTTGAAAGAATACCCAATACAGGGGTAATCGTCGAATGTGGATTTCTTTCCAACGCAGAAGAAGAGCTGCTGCTGCAGAATGATGCATACCAGTTGAAACTTGCAATGCTCGTCATTGGAGGATATACAAATTATAAGTATAACAGGTGAAGTATGAAGAAAAAGACAGCCTATGTATGTACAAATTGCGGATATGATTCGCCCAAGTGGACAGGGCAATGTCCAAATTGTAAAGAATGGAATACAATGGAGGAGTTTACAGTTAAAGATGAGCCTAAGAACTCAAGAGTATCTTCGGGCGGCAGGCTTCCGTCAGCCGTAAAAAAGGCAGTTTATATCGATGAGATTGACATAAACGATGAAGTGCGTGTGCTGACAGAAATATCTGAACTTGACAGAGTGCTTGGCGGCGGCTTTGTTAATGGTTCACTTACGCTTATAAGTGGTGAACCTGGTATAGGCAAATCTACATTGCTTTTACAGGCGTGTGAAAATCTTGGTAAGGAGCACAATGTTCTATATGTATCGGGTGAAGAATCCTTGCCGCAGATCAAACTGAGAGCTCAACGTACCAATGTATCATCTAAGAAAATAAAAATTCTTTCGGAGACAAATCTTGAAGATATTCTCATTGCAATGGAAAATGAGAAGCCAAGATTTGTTATAATCGACTCGGTACAGACTATATTTGATCCTAAAATCGCATCAACACCTGGCAGTATCACACAGGTGCGTGAATGTACGATGACACTGATGCAGGTCGCAAAACAGCACGAAGTTTCTATTATCCTTGTTGGCCATGTCAATAAGGATGGTAACATTGCAGGTCCTAAGATTCTCGAGCATATGGTCGATACTGTGCTCTATTTTGAAGGTGAGAAGCATATCACATATCGTATGCTGAGAGCGGCAAAAAACCGTTTTGGCTCGACCAATGAGATTGGCCTTTTTGAAATGACAAGCTCGGGACTTGTTGATGTCAAAAATCCATCGGCGGCATTACTTAGCGGCAGGCCTGAAAATGTCAGTGGCAGTTGCGTTGTAGCAACTCTTGAAGGCACACGCCCTGTACTTACTGAAATTCAGGGATTGGTTACAAAGTCCTCCTTTGGTTCGGCAAGAAGAACAGCGGCGGGCATAGATTACAACAGATTTGTCCTCATTCTTGCTATTCTCGAAAAAAGACTTGGCATGATGCTCAGCTCTTATGATGCATATATAAATGTAGTAGGTGGTATTCGTATTGATGAGCCGGCTGTCGACCTTGGCATTGCTGTGGCAATAGCATCCAGTTATCTTGATAAGCCGGTTTCACCTGATGTGGTTTTGCTTGGCGAAATAGGGCTTTCGGGCGAATTGCGCGCGGTGCAGGGAAGCAATCAGCGCATTCAGGAAATAAAGCGTCTTGGATATAAAAAGTGCATTCTTCCACTGGGGTGCAAAGATGAAAATATGAAAATTGGCGGCATAGAGCTTGTATATGTCAGAGATGTAGGCGAAGCCATCAAGGCATCTTTTTAGCTGATATAATTTAATAATGGCCTTCGGTTCTTTTATAATATTTTGAAATTATCTGCTCAAAATATAACAAAAGGATCGGGGGTCATTGTTTTTGAAAAAGATAATTGTATGGCTGACAGTTGTTTTGTTTTCAGTGTCAGTTTTTAAGTATGAAGACAACAGGGAGAGTGAAATATATAAAGCTGTATATCCCAGAAGAATGGATATTACAGATGTACTTACTGTAAATGGAACAGTTAAAGAAAATAACAGAAAAGATGTGTATCTT
>JAFSBG010000022.1 GCA_017441945.1 Clostridia bacterium | reverse complement strand
TACCGCCGAGCATATTGGACCACTGGTCATTGCCGCCGAACTGCATATTGCAATCCATGTGCTGGAACATGTAGTAGAAGTCGTAGCTCTGCATGATCATGTAGTTGAATTCAAGGAAGGAAAGACCCTTTTCCATTCTCTGCTTGTAGCAGTCTGCGCGAAGCATATTGTTTACAGAGAAGCAAGCACCGACTTCTCTCAGAAGCTCAACATAGTTGAGGTTAAGGAGCCAGTCAGCATTGTTTACCATCTTTGCCTTGCCTTCGCCGAATTCGATGAAGCGTTCCATCTGGCGCTTGAAGCATTCTGCGTTGTGGTCGATGTCTTCCTTTGTAAGCATCTGGCGCATATCAGTTCTGCCGGAAGGGTCACCGATCATTGTTGTGCCGCCGCCGATGAGAGCGATTGGCTTGTTGCCTGCCATCTGAAGGCGCTTCATAAGTGTAAGAGCCATGAAGTGACCGGCTGTAAGGCTGTCTGCTGTACAGTCAAAGCCGATGTAGAATGTAGCCTTACCGTTGTTGATCATTTCACGGATTTCTTCTTCGTTAGTAACCTGTGCAATCAGGCCTCTTGCCTGAAGTTCTTCATATAATTTCATATTTTCCTCCTGAAATAAATAAAGTCCTTATGCTCAAGCATAAGGACGATAAAATCGTGATACCACCTTAATTCGTCATAGGCTCACACCTATAGCCTTTGTGAGTGTCAATTAACACTCTGCGCTGTAACAGGCGCACCTGTCGGTTCTTAATGGGATTTCTCCGTTCTGAAACGCCACTCGCAAATGTATTTCGCAAAAGCCCCTTTATCTGCTTTCACCGGCCGCAGACTCTCTGGAAAGGATTCATAATGCTACTTCTTTTGGTCGTCGTGTTTTTGCACTATATATTGTATAATAAAAGAAGGCATTTGTCAAGAGGGAGGTAAATCGGGAGTTGAAAATGGTGAGTTGAAAGTTAAGGTGCCTGCGGTGCATTGTTTAAGACGGGAGGGCGCAGAGACCCTCCCCTACATTATTACAGCGGAGACTTGGCTGTCTCACATAAAAAGAGGAGGCATTTCTGCTTTTTTCCCACAAAACACTTGACAGGACTATATCGCAGTGCTATACTATATACATCGCAGTACGATATATCGCAGTATTGAATGGAGTGATATAATGGATAGCCATATCAGAAAAGTTTATGTGCCGATGACAGAAACCGGCTTCTATATCCTGCTATGCCTGAGAGAGGAAGCCCACGGCTACAGCATAGTCAGGAAAACCGAGCAGCTGACAAACGGCGAAATAAAAATCAGCCCGGGCACACTTTACGGCAGCCTTTCCAAAATGGAAAAGGACGGGCTTATACGCTTTGTGCGTGAAGAGGACAAGAGAAAGATTTATCACATAACCGAGCTTGGCTCACAGGTGCTCGACCTTGAAATGAAGCGAATCGAGCGTCTTTATAAAAGTATGATGGAGGTAAAATAAATGAAGGACACAAAGACTGAATTGAAGTTTTTCTCGGTTCCGGAATGGAAAAAGGAAGAAAAATATCTGCGTGAACAGCACAAAAACGGCTGGGAATTTGTCAACGTCAGCGGCTTTGGGCTTTATCATTTCAAAAAATGTCAGCCTAGGGATGTTGTCTATCAGCTCGACTACAATCCTGACAGCGTTTCCAACAAGGCTGAATATGTGCAGATGTTCAGCGACTGCGGATGGGAATATCTGCAGAATTTCGTCGGCTACAGCTATTTCCGCAAGGACGCAAGCGAAGTGGGCGATAACGAGGAGATTTTCTGCGACGATGAATCGCGCCTTGATATGATGAAGCGTGTTTTCACAGGACGTATGATTCCGCTGCTTGCGATTTTCTTCTGCATTATAATTCCGCAGATGATATCACAAAATTTGATTGACTACCCTGCAAACCGCATTCTCGGCATAGTTTTCTGCTGTATGTTTGTCCTTTACCTCGGCATGTTCATCAGCTTCGCAGTTTCATACTGGAATTACTATAAATCAATACACAGATAGTCAAAAATGCTAATTTACATAGTCTTTATGATTATGTAATTCCCATGCTAACAGGCACATAACCTATTAAATTCGCAAAAATCCAGGACATGCGCATGGATTTTTGCACCTCTGTAAACTCAAACGAAGCCTGCTTCGTTTGAAATGTCGAAAATATCTTTTCGACATAAAAAAGGACGGGATATCCCGTCCTTTAATTTTGTTTTATCTCCAGCGGACGTCGGCCTCTTTTCGAGGTGCGCTGCGCTGATATTTTACGCTTGGATAGCCGATAATCATTGAAACAGCCGCAGGCTTGTCTTCAATGTCGAGCCACTTGCGTGCTTCTTCGTTCATATTTGTTGCGCCCACAAGATAGCCGTTATACATAACACCGAGACCCTGTGCAACTGCGGCAAGCTCGATATTCTGCGCTGCAAGAGCGGCATTTACTGCGCTTGGCGAGCAAACATAAATGACTGCAGGAGCGTTGCGGAAAAGATAATCTATGCCCCTTTCGCGCTTGTCGCCAATTCTCTTATAGGCGGCGCGTCTTTCCTCAGGAATATCTTCTCCGTTGTCGATATAGTCCCATATCATCTTCTTCAGCTCGTCCATACCGTCCTGTACGATGACAAAGCGGCAATTCTGGCTGTTGGAGCCTGTTGCAGTATAGCGGCCTGCCTGCACGATTTTTTCAAGCTTTTCCTTCTCGATTTTCTTATCTTCAAACTGGCGGATACTGCGGCGCTGTTTGATTGTGTGCATAAGGTTATCGATGTCAAATCCGAATTTCTTTTCGTCCAATTCTTCCACATCAGCCATGTCATAGTCATCGATAGTCACAGCGTTCATCGGGCAAACCGCCACACAGTGACCGCACTGGAAGCAAGGGCCTGCTGGCTGAGCCTTTCCGTCTTTGATAATAATGTTTTCAGCGATACAGTCGCTGACGCACAAACCACAGCCTATGCATTTTTCATTGTCGATATTTACCATAGAGTACATCCTTTCCCGTTTTTAGTTTGTTATAATTTAATTATACATGATTAAGCGCAGTAATGCAAGAAAAAAGGACGGCTTGCCGTCCTTTAATCTGTTATCCTATCTGCCACATATTTTTCGTCATACTGTATTCTTGCGTGGTTTTTTCTTATCAGCTCACGCCTAATGATATTTCCTGTTCTCACATCAATAATATTGCGATAAATCTCATTATTGCGGTATACTCCGTCACTTTCTCTTGTGAAATATTCATTTTCGCACACTATATCATATTTAAGCCTAAGTTCTCTGTCACAAGTGAGCGAGCCGAAAAGATATTCCTCCCCGACTTTAAGCCCAAGGCGAAATGTATTTTTCGTATTGTTCACAAAACGGTAGTCGATGTAATTATACATTATAGATGTTCCCACCCCGAAAGGCACCTTTCTGTCATGGTCAGGAAACAGGTCGAGAGCATCATGGTGGTGCTGCTCGGTTATCTCAAGGGGCGAATGAAGTACCATCCAATGTATGAGATTGGAAAGCTGACAAAGACCACCGCCAATTCCGTCACTCACCTTGCCTCGTGAAATGACAAGACCGCGCTTGTAGCCGTCCTTCTCTTTCGGCAGACCGACAAGCCGCCAGAATGAAAATTCTTCACCCGGACAAATAAGTATGCCGTTTATTTTTGAGCAGGCTATGGCAAGATTGACAGCCTTGTTTTCCTGCAAAGTCATATCGACATTTCCAAGCTTACGGCGTATCAGCGATTTATGTGCATAGCACAATTCAGGCAGTTTTGCGCCCTTTGTCTTTGCAAAATCATGCCCAACATCGGAAATATTTCTCACCCCACGGCATTTCATCTCGGATATTTTATATGTAAGAGGCGAAATTTCACAGAATAGCTTTCGTTTCATACTGCACCTCCTGCATTATTATAATTAAATTATACATGATTAACTGCAGTAATGCAAGAAAAAAGGACAGCGATTGCCGTCCTTTATTTTATATTCTAATAAAACAGTGCGCCGTCAGGGATTTTGGCAAACCATGTCATATCGGAAGATTTTTCCGCATCGAAGGCAAATCCTTCTTCGGTCACATCAAAATGATACTCAAAATCGCCGTCATCGGTGTAGAGCGACAGAGTTTCGTCGGTCAGCTCATATTTTCCAACGCCGATATAACTGCTGGCGGCAGAAAAGGTCATGGAAAACATTCCATTTTCCTGCAGGACAAAGCTCGGCTTTATAACTTTTTCCTCGCTGTCGCGGTAGACATATACGCGAGAATTATCCCTCTGGATTTTCGCAATATGGGCATCAAGCACCCTGCTGTCTTCCATTCCGTCATAGTAAACGACCAGCATATTTTCATCGTCAAGATGCCATATAACGCCGTACATTCCCGAAAGAGTGCCGTCCATTTCACCCCATTTTTCGACGAGTTTTTCAGCTTTTATGCCTTTAAGGGAGGATATATTTCCCTCGTCAAGCTGTGCCAGGGGTGGGATAGTTTCATAAGTGAAAAGCGAAATGGCAAGGACGATGACAGTCGAAATAAGAATAAGCTTTTTCATTGGCATTTTCTCCTGCGGCTGAATCAAGTAAAAGATAATAGTGAAAAGTGAAAAGCTGATGTGCCTGCGGCGCAATCTGATAAACGCCTGCGGTGTCCTGTAGGGACCAGCGTCCTCGACGGTCCGTATTATTTAATCCATGACGAAGTCATTCAATTTACAAAGTAAAGTTTTAATTAAGTCGAAATCCTTCTCGCCACGCGCAAGGCGTGGAGCGTCTTCGACGACTTCTTTATGCTTGCACAAAAGAAGCAAAATGCCCAAACTGATCCACGCAGTTTGATCACGGGACCACATGGGGTTGACAC
>JAFSBG010000021.1 GCA_017441945.1 Clostridia bacterium | reverse complement strand
ATACCTATCGGAACAAGAATCCACTTCTGGGATGTGGCGGCAAGGCTTCTGCCGAGAATAGTACCCACAGGAGCAAAACCGACATTTACACCGCAAAGGAAGAGAACGAGGCCGATATATGTATAAAGGAAACCGAAACAAATTCGGAGAATCTGGCGTTTGTTATATTTATGAGTCAGAAGCTGGAAGCCGAGAGACATCAGAATAATAGGTAAAAGCGAAACGGATACTTCTTTGAGAAAGTGTGGGATTTCTTTTGTAAAAGTGAGGGCAACATCGCGCATTGTGGAAACAGAGAACATTTCAACTGCGGAATAAGCCGCTTCTTCGGTGTGATAGAAACAACCGAGGATAAGAACAGCGAGAATAGGACCTACGCTGGCGAGGGAAACAAGACCGAAGCTATCGCTGGATGCGTATTTGTCGATTCTCATGGACGAAATACCGACACCGAGCGCCATAATGAACGGGACTGTAATAGGACCAGTTGTAACACCGCCAGAGTCGAATGCTACAGCCAGAAACTCATCCGGAATAAAGAAGGAAAGGACGAGCAATGCCGAATAAAGAATTATCAGCATTTTTGAAAGATTGAACTTGAATGCTATACGTAGAACTGCGATAGCGAGGAAGATACCGACACCGACAGCAACCGTCCATATAATAGTTGCATTTGGAATAGCCGGCACCTGATTGGAAAGTACCTGAAGGTCAGGCTCTGCGATGGTGATGAGAATACCCATGACAAGCGCAACGAAGGCCATAAGCTTGAAATTCTTCGCTTTTGCAAGCTGACCGCCGATGCCTTCACCGATTGTACTCATCGCAGTATCGGCTCCAAGCTGAAACATGCCCATACCGAAGATAAGCATTGCGGCACCTGTGAAAAACATTGCCATTGTACCTACTTCAATCGGAACGAGGATAATACTGAGAAGAAGCACTATGCACGTTATCGGAAGAACTGCATACAGGGATTCCATGACTTTTTCTTTTAGAATGCGATACATGATACTCCTTAAAAAGGTTTTATTTGAATATAATTATATTGTTTTTTGCAGGATTTGTCAAGGAATATAAGAGGTGATTTATCCAGGTATACAATAAATGAAAACCATTCGTTACTTGACAAAATATATGATTATTATTACAATAAATGTATAGTAAAATCCAAGGAGGAATATCTGATATGAGAAAGAATTTTGGCGCAAAACCTATTTTGTATCCACAGCCTGTATTTATCATCGCTGCGTATGACGAAAACGGCAAGGCAAACGCAATGAATGCTGCATGGGGCGGTGTAGCAGACGCAAATAAGATTATGATCTGCATCAGCCCTGGACATAAGACAACAAAGAATATTCTTCTCAAAAAGGAATTCACAGTAAGCATGGGTACAGCAGACCAGGTTGTTGCCTGTGACTATGTAGGTATGGCTTCCGGCAATGATGTATCGGACAAGATGGAAAAGGCTGGCTTCCATACAACAAAGGCAGAGTTTGTCGATGCTCCAATTATCAATGAGCTTCCAATGGCTCTCGAATGTAAGCTTCTCAGCTATGATACTGAAGAACATATTCTTATTGCTGAAGTTGTAAATGTAAACGCAGAGGAAAGCATTCTTGGCGAAAACGGCAAGATTGATGTGGCGAAGCTTCGTCCTATCGTATTTGATGCACCGGGCAGCGCATACTGTGTAGTCGGCGAAAAGGTCGGCAACGCATTCAAAGATGGCGCAGCTCTTAAATAAGATATTTAAAGACCGTCCTTGTGGCGGTCTTTATTTTTACAAATGCAATCGAACAAAAATTCGGTATAAGGTTGACTTGCATTTTTAAAAGGTGTATAATCAAGTAAAGAGGTGAAATTATGGCTTTTGATTTTAAAAAGGAATATAAAGAGTTCTATATGCCGAAAAACAAGCCATCGATAGTTGATGTGCCGCCTATGAATTATATTGCTGTGCGCGGCAAAGGTGATCCAAATGAAGAAGGCGGAGATTATAAAAAGGCTATCGAGATTCTTTATTCTGTTGCTTATACTATAAAAATGAGTAAAAAAGGCAGTCATCAGATGGAGGGTTACTTTGACTTTGTCGTGCCTCCGCTTGAAGGCTTCTGGTGGCAGGACGGAGTGGAAGGCGTTGACTATTCCGATAAATCATCCTTTAACTGGATTTCCGTTATCCGTATGCCTGTTTTTGTCACTGAAGAAGAGTTTGCGTGGGCTGTGCAGGAAGCCAAAAAGAAAAAGAAAATAGACTGCTCAAAAGCTGAGTTTATCACAATAACAGAGGGTGAGTGTGTGCAGATTATGCACATAGGCCCTTATGATGATGAACCTGCAACAGTTGCAGTCATGGATGAATATATCGATAAAATGGGTTATAAAAACGATTTTTCGGCAACACGCCTTCACCATGAAATATATCTCTCTGATGTCCGCAAAACAGCCACTGAAAAACTTAAAACCGTAATTCGTCACCCGATAGTGAAGAAATAGAATAAAACCGCCTTTAACGGCGGTTTTTCTTTATAGAAAAAGTCGAAAAAAGTAGATTATTTTCTCATTATGGTGTATAATTACACATATAGAGCAAAAACAGGAGGTAATATATATGATTAAAATTGGAGGAATAACAGTTGGACAGTCACCGCGTGACGATATAACTCCCGATATGTGGCCGATTTTCGGCGATAAAGTTGAGCTTATTGAGCTTGGCGGTCTTGACGGACTTACACATGAAGAAATAGATAAGTTTGCGCCTGAAGACGGCGATTATGTCCTTGTCTCAAAAATGAGAGACGGCTCATCTGTGCGATTTGCAGAAAAATATGTATTACCACGCATTCAGCAGCATATAGAAACATTGGAAAAGCAAGGCGTCAGCCTTATTGCAATGTTCTGCACAGGAAATTTCCCCGATGTATTTCATTCAAAAGTACCGCTTATTTTCCCGAGCAAAATCCTTGAAGCATTCGTGCCTGCTGTTGCAGAGGGAGAAAAGCTTATAGTATTAACTCCTGATGAAAAGCAGCTCTCACAGTCGATTAAAAAGTGGAGCGCATATATGGAAGTTGAAAAGGTTTTCTATGCATCACCGTATATTGATGACGGCCGTCTTGAAATGGTGGCACGGGAGATAAAAAACCTTGACGGTAACTTTATAGTCCTCGATTGTATGGGATATACAAAAGAAATGAAGGATATGGTGGCGAAAATCACAGGTAAGCGTGTAATTCTGCCGCGCACACTTCTTGCAAGAAGCATTATGGAGCTTATTGATTAAAATCGCGGATGGTGTAAATTATGAAGCATATATTTATAGTGAATCCTGCAGCGGGCGGTCAGGATAATACAAGAAAGATAAATGAAGCTGTCAAAAAGCTTGCATCAGAAAAAGGTTTTGAATATAAGATATACATTTCCGAGCATCCTAAACACTCGGAGGAAATCGTTCGCAAAGTCATGAGTGAATATAAGGATGAAACTGTCCGCTTCTATGCTTGCGGAGGCGATGGCACCCTTAACGAGGTTGCGCAGGGCGTTGTAGATTATGACAATGCCCAGCTTACAAATCTGCCTTATGGCACAGGCAATGATTTTATAAGGATATTCAAAGAAGATGGGGAGTTTTCGCTTGAAAACCTCATTGACGGTGAGGTTATGGATATCGACTATATCGAAACTAACAAGGGTGTGTCTGTAAATATTACAACCATAGGTCTTGATGCGCGAGTTGCAAGGGGAATGCAGAAATACAAGCGTATTTTCAAGCATAACGGTCAGGTGTCATATATCATTTCGATTTTTGAAAATATTGTAACGCCGATGTCACGAAATCTTAAAATAGAGATAGACGGCAAGGATGTATCGGGCGATTATGTGGTTCTTCTTGTAGCTAATGGCAACTATTATGGCGGCGGTTTCCATCCTGTGCCAGATGCCAGTGTTACAGACGGAAAACTCAATGTTCTGCTTATAAAGAAGCTGTCGAGATTTACGGTTGCCCGTGTTATCAATGCATATAAGAATGGAGAATACAAAAAATATCCTCAGTATATAGATTATTTTGAGGCTGAAAAGGTATCTGTAAAACAGAATGACAAATACATTATGGACTTAAACCTTGATGGAGAAGTAATTGGGGTAAGTGAAGCGGAAATTTCCGTCGGTCAGAAGAAAATTCACTTCGTTGTGCCGAAAAAATCAGCCGTTCATGAATAAAATCAGGAAAATTTACAAATTAGTCTTGCATTTTACATAAATGTGATGTATTATATATATCAGTGTTTGAAAAAAGAAAAATCTATTACTATAAAGGAGCGTTTTTATGAGACTCGTACCACTTCAAGACAGAGTTGTCATTAAAATGACAGAAATTGAAGAAACAACAAAGAGCGGCCTTATTCTCACAGGTTCCGCAAAAGAAAAGCCACAGTGTGCAGAAATCGTAGCACTTGGTCCAGACGTAAAGATCAATGTTAAGATCGGCGATAAGGTATTCACAAAGAAGTTCGCTGGCGTAGAAGTCAAGGTTGATAAGGAAGAACTTCACATTATCGGCCAGAGCGATATTCTCGCAATTCTCGAAGACTAATTCCGGAGGAAATCAACAATGGTTAAAGAAATTATTTTTGGCGAAGAAGCTCGCCGCGCTCTCGAACGCGGTGTTAACAAGCTCGCAGATACAGTTAAGGTAACACTCGGTCCTAAGGGCAGAAACGTTGTTATCGATAAGAAGTACGGCACACCACTCATCACAAACGACGGTGTTACAATTGCTCGTGAAATTATCCTTGATGATATTTTCGAAAATCAGGGTGCACAGCTCGTTCGTGAAGTTGCTACAAAGACAAACGACGTAGCAGGTGACGGTACAACAACAGCTACACTTCTTGCTCAGGCTCTCATCCGTGAAGGCCTCAAGAACCTCGCAGCAGGCGCAAACCCAGTTGTTCTCAGAAAGGGTATTGCAAAGGCAGTTGACGTAGCAGTTGCTGAAATCAAGAAGAATGCTCATAAGGTTAACGGCACACAGGACATTGCTCGTGTTGCTGGCGTTTCCTCCGGTGATGAAAACATCGGCCACCTCATTGCTGAAGCAATGGAAAAGGTAACATCTGACGGTGTTATCACAGTTGAAGAATCCAAGACAGCTGAAACATATTCCGAAGTTGTTGAAGGTATGCAGTTCGACCGTGGTTATATCACACCATACATGGTAACAGATACAGATAAGATGGAAGCTGTTATTGACGATGCAGTTATCCTCATCACAGACAAGAAGATCTCCAACATTCAGGAAATCCTCCCACTTCTCGAAGAAGTTATGAACGCAGGCAGAAAGCTCTTCATCATCGCTGATGATCTTGAAGGCGAAGCTCTCTCCACACTTATCGTTAACAAGCTCCGTGGCACATTCGTTTGCGTAGCAGTCAAGGCTCCAGGCTTCGGCGAAAGACGTAAGGAAATGCTCAAGGATATCGCAGCTCTCACAGGCGGCGTTGTTATCACAGAAGAACTCGGTTACGATCTTAAGGATACAACAATGGAAATGCTCGGTATGGCATCCCAGATCAAGGTAACTAAGGAAAACACAATTATCGTTGGCGGCGCTGGTGCAGCTGAAGATATTCAGGACAGAATCAACCTCATCAAGTCTGAAATCGAAACAACAACTTCTGATTTCGATAAGGAAAAGCTTCAGGAACGCATGGCTAAGCTTTCCGGCGGTGTTGCTATCATCAAGGTAGGTGCTGCTACAGAAACAGAAATGAGAGAAAAGAAGCTCAGAATCGAAGACGCTCTCAATGCAACAAAGGCTGCTGTTGAAGAAGGTATCGTAGCAGGCGGCGGTACAGCTTATGTAAACGCTATCAGCGCAGTTTCCAAGCTCATCTCCAAGGTTGACGGTGACGAAAAGACAGGCGTTAAGATCGTTATGAAGGCTCTCGAAGAACCAGTTAAGCAGATCGCTGCTAACGCAGGTATCGATGGCTCCATCGTTATCGAAAAGATCAAGAACGCAAAGCGTGTTGGTTATGGCTTCGATGCATACAACGAAGTATATGTTGATATGGTTAAGGCTGGTATCGTAGACCCAACTAAGGTTACACGTTCCGCTCTCCAGAATGCAGCTTCTGTTGCAGCTATGGTTCTCACAACAGAAAGCATCATTGCTGAAAAGAAGGAGCCAGTAGCTCCAGCTCCAGCAATGGGCAACGATATGATGTACTAATAAATACTCATAAATAATAAAAGTCCGGTGGATTATTCCATCGGACTTTTTGCATATAAAAAAGCCGCCCCAAAGGACGGCTTTGATTTTTGATTAGTAAGGAATTCTGGAACCGAGAACCTTAAAGAATGGAGCTTCTGTCTGAAGCTGAAGAGCAAGAGAAATAGTAGCAGGGTCGAGAAGATTTGCTTCAAGGTCAACAGTTACAATGTTTGTATTGTAAGATTCATCATAGCTGAGACGAAGGAAAGAAATGTTGATCTTCTTATCAGCAATAGCTGCAAGATATTTTGCAAGCTCACCTGCGCGGTTAGGGAAGTGGAATACAATAGTTGTGATGTTGTGCTGAACATCAAGGACGAGCTTTTTGGAAATGATAACAAGCATCTGGCCGGATTCGAGAGGAATCATAAGATTTACGAAAAGACCGAACTTGATAAGCTTGTCGTAAAGTTTTTCTGTATCATGGATATGCTTGATCTTGATGATTGCATATGTAGTTCTGTCTTCAACTACAGAGTTGAGGGCTTCGTCGTCAGACTGAACAGGGATAGGTGCATCAAGGAAAGGATACTTGGAAGTATCGAGAGCTGGGATAGCACTGCCACAGGCAAAGTCACCGAGAGGAAGTTCTGCAAGAGAATCTTTGAGATAATCAAGACCTTCAGTGCCGTTTTTTTCTACACGAAGATTATACTGAATCTCACGGCTCATACGAAGAACAGTATTCCAGATAGTTGTAATACGTTCTGCGTTTTCTGCATCGAGACCTGCTGTTACATTGCTTATAATAAACTTTTCGCGATTAGGGTCATATACCGGGGAATTTTCTTCTGCCTTGACTTCTGCAACCTGATTGGAAACATCAAATCTCTTGACAAGAGCTGCCTTGAGATTTGCATCACATTCGTCAATAATTCTTCTTAAAACATCAAGTTTACTCATATAAACCTCCGTATTTATATTTGGGTAGGGTAATTCTTTTTATTTAACAATATTATAACACAGTTTGTTGAAAATGAAAAGAAAAATCGGTAAAATAAATAAAAAAATCGGTTAAATTGTTCTGCCTACAGCTTTTGCGACAGGAAGAAGCTCGTCCATAAGAGATGTGAAAGACTCAATTGTAAGAGTCTGCTCAGGGTCACATGAGGATTCGCGAGGGTTGATGTGGGTTTCAATAATAAGACCATCAGCGCCGGCAGCAACTGCTGCAAGAGCAAGAGGCTTGACAAGCCAGTAAATGCCGCTGGCATGGCTTGGGTCAACAACAACAGGAAGGTGAGTCAGGCGTTTGAGAACAGGAACTGCGGAAATGTCAAGAGTATTACGGGTGAAGGTTTCGTAAGTTCTTATGCCTCGTTCACAGAGAATAACATTTTTGTTGCCTTCCTTCATGATATACTCTGCAGAAAGCAAAAATTCTTCAATAGTATTTGCAAAGCCGCGCTTAAGAAGAATTGGCTTGTTTGTCCTGCCAAGTTTTTTAAGAAGGTCAAAATTCTGCATATTTCTTGCACCGACCTGAATTATATCAATGCAATCAATAAAATAATCAAGCTCGTCGGCAGACATGATTTCGGAAATAACAGGCATATTGTGCTTGTTGCCTATGTCGTGGAGAATATCAAGCCCTGATGTGCCCATACCCTGAAAACTGTACGGCGAAGTCCTCGGCTTGAATGCTCCGCCTCTGAGAACAGATGCGCCGAGAGCCTTGACTTTTGCTGCAATTTTATCTGTTGCATCATAGCTGTCGATAACGCAGGGACCTGCCATGATTGTAAGCTTATTTGAGCCTATATCAACGCCCTTTACAGAAATTACAGTGCTGTCATTTTCGTCCTTTCTGGAGTATATATAATTCTGATATTCAAAATTTTTCACAATAGTCCTCCTGAATATTTATACTATAATCATATAATTTATTTGCCATATTGTCAAGTTATTGTTTACAAAATAGACGCGATATGATATGATGAATATATAACCAAACAACATATATTATTATAGGAGTGATGTATTGTGATTTCATTGTATCAGTATATAGATACTCCAGCACTTCTTATTGATAATGAAGTGCTTATGTCTAATATTAAGTATATGCAGGATTATGCGGATTCCCACGGCGTTAAGCTGAGACCTCATACCAAGACTCATAAGATGTCCGAGCTTGCAAAAATGCAGCTTGAAGCAGGCGCAAAAGGTATAGCTGTTGCCAAAATCGGTGAAGCAGAGGTTTACGCCCAAAAGGGAATCGATGATATTTTCATAGCCAATGAAATTGTCGGCGAGGATAAGCTTAAAAGAATTGCGGATTTGAGCAAAAAGATAGAGATTTCTTTCGGTATAGACAGCGTATTCAATGTGAAGCAGGCTGAAAAAGTATTCGCCGAAGCAGACAGAATTGCCAATGTTCTTGTTGAAATTGAGGTCGGCGAAAATCGCTCAGGCATTATCGAAAAATCCGATTATCAGAATCTCCTTGATGAGCTGAAAAAGTGTAAACACGTCAAGCTTAAAGGCGTTTTCTCTCATGACGGCAATTCATATCATGCAAAAGATGCCGAAGAGTGCAAGCAGATTTTCATAGATTCCCAGAAAAGAACTCTTGAATTTGCGCAGATGGCAAGGGATAACGGTTTTGAAATCGATACAGTAAGTATCGGCTCCACACCTCCGTTTATTCTTGGTTTTGATGTGATTGAAGGTGTGACAGAGGTGCGAATCGGCACATATATTCTTATGGATGCTTCGCAGAGCAATGTGATAGGCACCTATGAAAGATGTGCAGCGACGATTCTCACAACTGTTATCAGCAAACCGACAGATGAGCGTGTTATCACAGACGCAGGCGCAAAATCGATGACTATGCAGGAGAGAAGCGTTGGTATATGCGCTACAAAGGGCAAAGGCATCATTAAAAACTCAGGCGATATAGCTGTAACAAGCGTATACGATGAACATGGAATAATTTACAGCAGAAAGTTGCATAAAAATGTAAATATCGGTGATAAGATAGAGATTTTCCCAAATCATATCTGTCCGGTATGTAATTTATATGATAAAGCATATTTAGTTTCAAATGGAAAAATTATTAAGGAAGTAGAGGTAGATGCGCGTGGCAAATCGAATTAAAGAAGAAAATGTAAAGTTTATTGATTTCAGAAGTGACACAGTAACACAGCCTACACCTGAAATGCGTGAGGCTATGGCAAATGCAATCGTAGGCGATGACGTATACCAGGATGACCCTACAGTAAACCTTCTCGAGGAAACAGCAGCTAAGATTCTCGGCAAGCCTGCAGCTATCTTTGTTTCTTCCGGTACAATGGGCAACCAGCTTGCGGTTATGGCGGCTACAAAGCGCGGCGATGAAATCATCGTTGGTGAAACATATCATCTCTTTGAAAGTGAAGTAGGCGGCGTTGCTGTTCTTTCGGGCGCACATACAAGAACACTTCCATATCCAAATGGTATTCCAGATGTAAAGATGATTGCTGATGCTATCAGAGGTGAAAATATCCATTATCCTGATACCGCCATGATCTGTCTTGAAAATGCAGTAGGTAACGGTAGAGTAGTTCCTGTTGAAACAATGAACGAAATCTATAAGCTGGCTAAAAAGAATAAGATCCATGTTCATGTTGACGGCGCAAGAGCATTTAATGCAGCCGTTGCTCTCGGTGTT
>JAFSBG010000020.1 GCA_017441945.1 Clostridia bacterium | reverse complement strand
TTTTTAAAAACCTTATTAAAATAGTAATGGTCACGAAGTCCGATATTGTCAGCTATTTCAGGAATAGACATTGATGATGCGAGTAAAAGGTGCTTTGCCTTTTCTATGCGAAAACGTGTCAGATATTCAAAAAAGGTTTCTCCCGTGTTTGCCTTTGAAATATTATAAAGTGTTCGCTGACTTATATACAGATCTGCGCAGACATCCTTTGCCTGAATTTTTTTTGTATAATTCTTTTCTATATAATCGAGAATTTTTTTCCAGAGGTCACTGGTATTTTCGCTTGGCTTAACATCCTGTGCTATCATTTCCTTTATACTTGTAAGCAACTGAAAGCAAAGATTTGAAAAGCTCTGAAAATTTGTTTTCAGCTCCTCTTCATCCATTTGAGAAAAAGGAAAAGAGGAAAAAGCAATATTTATCCTGCCTATCAGGGCGTTATAAAACCATACAACGTGTGACATTGTGTAATTTTGTTTGCAGAAAAGCTGAGGAAGAGAAGAGAGAACATTTTCAATCCCCTGCAGATATCTTGCATCTATTGCGTGGAAAAGACCATCCAATACATCCTTGAGAATTGTTGTGTCAGGAGACGATGCTGCAACAGAAAGCAGACACCCTGACTGCTGCAGAAAATAATGGTAAGAAAGTAAATTGGTGTCGTTAAAATGCTTGTACATCGAAGTTTCTTTATCAAAGACGTCGCTGATACTCAAAACGATTTGCTGCTCCTTTGCGCAAGCGCTTAATTTATTAAGCACATCATAAGTAATGCCACATTCTTTAAGAATAAAGAGGTATTTGTCCTTACCTATCTTATATGTGATGAATGTGAATGGGGCAATAATATTTTTTAAAAGCCCAATCTGGTTTTCGCGGAGATTGCAAATTAAAAAGCGGTATTTCCCACCTTGCAAATGCTGCGACAAATAAGCTTCAAGGCTGTCCTTTGTAGAAAGATGCGCAGAAATATCGTTGTCATTAAAAGAGACAACGGCTTTTTTGAGCTTTTTTGTAAGAAGTGCAACATCCTCCGAGTCAATAGGCTTGAGAAGATAATAAATTACGCCTAAGTTTACGGCGGCGTGGGCATATTTGAAGTTGTCGTGCCCCGTTATTATCACAAACAGAGCGCCTGACCCTGCAGCTTTACATTCGGCTATAATGTCAAGCCCCGAAACATCGTGCATTTCAATATCAATAAAAACAATGTGGGGCTTCTCCTTTAGAATTCGTTCTGTAAGGCCGCTTGGTGTATAGATTTTTTCAATATGGCTTACCCCCAGTTCCTCCCAAGAAAAAGCATGGTAGGTGGCTTCGACAGCATATTTGTTATCGTCAATTATAAATGCGCGCAACATACATAATCTCTCCCAACAATTTTTTGCTAATCTGTATATTTTATCCATTATCAGTGTCATTATATCATAATGAAGACAACTATGCATAGCTTTACAAGAAACATTGCCAAATATTTCGATATATTTGCCTGATTTTACATTTTAATTAAAAATATTTTGTGCTATGCTTTGTTTATAATTAAACAGCAGTATACTGCATTGTAAGGAGGAAAACAATATGAAAATCGGTGTTATTGGTTGCGGAACAATTGCAAACGCTCAGCATATTCCGTCTTATATGAACAATGAGAAAGCAGAAATTAAATATTTTTGCGATGTTATTTTAGAACGTGCCGAGGAAGCCGCCCAAAAGTACGGCGTAGGAAAGGCAGTGGCAGATTACAATGATGTTCTCTCTGACCCTGAGGTTGAGGCGATTTCTGTTTGTACGCCTAATAAAATGCATTCTGAAATTGCGATTGCAGCACTTAAGGCAGGAAAGCACGTTTTATGCGAAAAGCCCGCAGCGCGTCTTTACAGTGAGGCACTCGAAATGCAGAAGGCTCAGCATGAAAGCGGAAAGGTGCTTAATATCGGCGTAGTTAACCGTTTTAATATGGGTGTTAACAAGCTGAAGGAAATGATAGATGAAGGAATGCTGGGTGAGGTTTATCAGGTTTATGTAAGCTTCAGAGCACACAGAAGTATTCCCGGACTTGGCGGTGCATTCACTACTAAGGAAATTGCCGGCGGCGGTGTTATGATTGACTGGGGTGTTCACTTCTTTGATATTGTTATGTATTGCTGCGGTGATCCTCAGGTTAAAACTGTTTCTGCGGAGCAGTTCTCATATCTCGGTAATCCAATTGAAAACTACGTTTACCAGTCAATGTGGGC
>JAFSBG010000019.1 GCA_017441945.1 Clostridia bacterium | reverse complement strand
TATGTCTTTCATAAAACCCTCCTTTGTTTCGATTGGTGACCCATTCTCAATTATATCAAAGGAGGGTTTTCTTATATCTAAAGATTTTTATTCCACCTGCATAGCAGGTGGTTTATTGACGCTTATGCGACAATAAAACCGCGGTTTATTTCCCCCGCGTTTTTATCTGGTTTTATTTTGCTTCCTTTTTTCTCATACTGTACGCTTTAAATGCCAGCAAAGCGGCAATCGCAAAGCCGACACAGGCATAGAGGAATGAAAGTCTCGGACCTGTGGAATAGATGAAGCCTGCGAAAAGCGAGCCGATTACAGAGCCGAGGGATTTAATCGAATTGAACACGCCCATAAATACACCGCTCTGCTTTTCATCCTTGATTCCCAATGCGTAAACCGCCTGACCAAGTGGGTTTACAAGTGTGTTGAGCGAATAGAGAATTATGTTGATGACAACGAAAACAGGCAGTGCTGACGGGAAAAGCAGACCGACAAGCACCATTGAATATGCCGCAAGGACAAACACGAAGGAGCGTGAAATATTGGTCTTTTTCATAATCCACATACCGACTGTCATGTTTGTGATGAGAGCTACCATACCGAGGACGGCGCGCATTACGCCGTTATTGGATGGCGAGAAGGAGAGCTGGTCCTTGATGAAGTAATTGAAGCACTGGTCATAGGCTGTGGAGGAGAATGTTGCGATGAGGGCAACTGCAAGGAGAATCACCATTACAAATGACATCTGCTTGTCCACCTTCATAAATGCGCCGAATGGGTTTGAGCCCTTGAGAGCTTCGCCAACTTTTACAGTTTTTGTAAAATGTTTTGCTTCGTTGTCACGGCAGAGAATATAGAAGGAAATGCCGCCGAGGGAAAGGCAGACAGCCTGACAGATGAACATAAGACCGATGGAATATTCGGCGATATAGCCGCCGATGAGATAGCCCGATGCGCCGCAGACCGACTGGATTGTTGCCAGAAGCGTAAAGTTTTTGCCCTTATTTTCGATATCGGAATGGTCCATGATATAGGAAAGCTGGCCTACATTCCATGCGCCGATGAAAAAGCCTGCTGTCATTCTGCCGAGAAGAATACCCAATTCTGTTGTTGCCATGCCGAACATAAGCTGACCGACGGCATAGCCGAGACCTGAGAGACCGAGGACTTTACGTCTGCCTATCTGGTCGGAAATCTTGCCCCAGAATGGGGAGAACAGGAAGTTTGTCAAAGACATTCCGGCGAAAGCCACGCCGAACATATAGTCGTTTAAGCCTAAGTTCTGGATGAGTGTCGGCGTTGCAGGATGGGCAAAGTTTGCGCCGATCGACTGGAATGCTGAGATGATGAAAAAGTATTTCAGCAGCTTTTTGCTGTCCATGTGTTTTACCATATTTACCCCCGTAATTTTTATCCCTATAAAGCATCAGCCTGCATTTGAGTGCAGGCTGGGATATTTATTTTTTCTTACCCTTTGCTTCTTCTTTTCTTCTGCGTTCTTCCAGATCTCTCTGGCGCTGAAGCTTCTTGAGCTCTACGTATTCTTCAAAATCAGGCACCTTGAACTTGAACATATATGCCTTGATGAGCTCGACCTTGTCTTCTTCCACCTCGATGTACTTTTCGGAAAAGCCGAGACCGACGCGGATACGAGGCTTCTGAGCTGTCTGTGTGTCTACATTGTAGTATCTCATTCTGTCAAAACGGGAGAGCATACCCTGGATTACGAAGCCATCTTCTGTTACACCGCAGGCAAGCTGGGAGAAGATGATGAATGCCAGGACAAACATGCCGCAGAGGACATAAGTTGATGTGTATGCGCCGTAGTTGGAAAGAATGATGTAGCACATGAGCACTGCGAGAATGGCGAAAAGGATGTTCTGCGCAGGAACCTTTGCAGGAACGATAACCTTGTTTCTGAACTTGAAGAAAGATGCGATTTCCCAGATCAGAATGCCGATCGCAATGAGATAGAGCACGAATACATAGTAATTTGAGATTATGATACCGCCCATTTGTTTCTCCTTTATATGTTGATTTTTTGTTTGACTTGAGTTATGGTGACTACCCCTCCGACACACATTCGTGTGCCACCTCCCCTCACAAGGGGAGGCAGGGATGGGGGAGTTTCTGCGTTTATGCTAATTTTTTGTTTGACTTGTGAGTTATGGTGAATAGCTTGATTAAATGAACAATCCCTCCACCATCCTGCGGATGGTCCCCCTCCCTTTAGGCAAGGGATTGTGCGTAGGGCGGGGGCTGCGACGCGAAGCTAGTGCCCTTGGGTACTCCCGCCGTGTAAAAGTTAAAAGTGAAAAAGCATGATGTAATAAATCACATTTGATAAGCTTCTCTCCCCCCGTCACTTCGTGACACCCCCCTCGTCAGAGGGAGGCGAGAGGATTTTGCAAACCGCAGGAGATTCCTTGCTGTGCTTCGGAATGACATTATAGGGGCAAGCATTGCTCGTCCGTCTATTTAATCCGTGACGAAGTCACACCTTATATCTGCAAAGTATTTTATTACTTATATCGTAAGCTCGTCGAGGGTTTTGCCGTAGAGGTGAACGAAATTATCGACGAAATAGTCGGCTTCTTCCATGTGCATATCCTTTATGCTCTGTAGAAGCTGTTCTTTCGCGCTGACAAAGTCACGGTTGCCGCCCTGTTCCTCACTCAGACATTTGAGATAGGCTGAAATTTTGTCCGCTGCCTTGATATAGCGATATTCCTCAGGGTGATTTTCCTCAAAGCAGATAAGCTCCTCGTATTCATCGCGGAAAATATCGGGCACAAGCTCTGTGAGACGATTTTTCGCCCCGATTTCCACCTGCTTGTACGCCTTTTTGAGGTCATCGTTGCCGTATTTGATCGGCGTAGGCATATCGCCTGTAATGATTTCGCTGCAATCGTGATAGAGTGCCGCAGAGGCGATGATTTCATGGCTTACCGATTTATTATATACCTTTTTGGCAATAATTGCAAGAGCCTGCGCGATTGCCGCAGTTTCAAAGGAATGCTCCATGAGGTTTTCTTCCTTTGTGTTGTGCATAAGGCTCCAGCGATTGATATATTTCATTCGTGAAATGAGTGGGAAAAATCCGCCTTTCATGCCGTTTCTCCTTTGAAATATTGTAACTGATTTATTATATCACATATTATGTGTTTTTTCTATAAATTTTGAGAATATTTTTGCAAAAATAAAAGCACCCGAAGGTGCTGAAGGCGCTTATAAATTACAATCTTAATAAAACCGAAAGATTTCTCGCCACACGCAAGGCGTGGTTTGCCTCCGGCAGGTTCTTTATGAGTGCACAAAAGAACCAAAATGCACAAACTGGTCAGGCAGTTTGATCACCAGACCACATGGGGTTGGCACCCCTTTGGAAACCCCATTTTACAAGGTGTGCCTACGGCATATTAGGCAATTTGATAGGTTTTACAACCCCTCCACCATTCTGGCGAATGGTCCCCCTCCCCTTGCACAGGGGAGGCATAGGTGAGGTAATTTCTGCCTTTATGCCTTTTTGTTCGACTTGCAGGTTGTAGCTTCGTTCCCTCCGACGGCTTACGCCGCCACCTCCCTTTACCAAAAAGAGGCGTGAGAAAAAAACCGAAGGTGCTGAGTATGTATCTACGATGAATATTATAATTTCTCTCCCTCCACCGCAAGCGATCCCCCTCCCTCGTCAGAGGGAGGCAGGATAAACGGAATCAATTATTTATTGTTTGCCGGGGAGAATGGGCAGCGTTTGCCGATGCACTGGTTATTATTTTTGAAGTAACGGCAGACGTGCTTTTTCTTTTCCATCTGTACGCCGAGGTTTTCAGCCACGAAGTCGATTGCAGTTTCGATTGAGATATGGCCGTTTCTCTTGCAGCAGCGAGGACCGCCAATAACACCGATATTGTTAAGTGCCTTGGATGTCATAAGGTTTGCCATGCCCCAGCTTTCCTTTGTCAATGGGTCTGCGCCTGTGACGATGGAGATGAAGATACCGGAGCTTACTGCCGCACCGCAGGAGCCCCAGAGACCGCAGATGCCGCCAGGAACCTGTTTGCCGCGGTTGTACATTTCCATAAGAGCCTTTTCAAGGTCGACTTCGCCGCCCGAATTCTTGTATGCGGCAAGGAGAGCCGCGCCCACCATAACGTGATGTTCAGGGCCATGCATATAGCAGAAAGGAGCATCCATCATCTGTTCAAGGATTTCAAATGGATCTTTAGATGTAGCCGCAAGGCACATACCAATAATTGCGTCCATACCTTCTGTATGGCAGTCGGAGCAGACATAATGGCCGTTTACACAGCGTGTATTGCTCATTTCCTGCTTGTGACAGAGAGCACATTCCATCATTTCGGCCTGTGGAAGATATTCGAGCGGAGCTTTGCAGATAAGACATTCAGCATTCATGGTGATGTTTCCTTTCTGTATGTGGGTTATGTTGTGTATGTGTATTTTCGATCCCTCCGTCACGCATTTGCGTGCCACCTCCCTTTACCAAAAGGAGGCAGAAAGAGGGCTGGAGGGCGCAGAGACCCTCCCCTGCATTTTATAAAGTTAGTCTTTTATAAATGGGAAGCCTTCCCAGACAGGTCTGCCTGAATAGTGGATAGCTTTTGCTTCGCCGTGGAGCACTTTGAGGACAGAATACGCCATTGCGTGCTGCTCCATTTCGCCCGGATAAACTGTAATAGGAGCTATCCAGCCGCAGCGCTGTTTTACCCCTTCAACGATGTCGGCATAGCGGACGAGACCGCCTGTGAGGATGATGCCGTCAACCTTGCCTTCGAGAACGACGCTCATTGCGCCAATCTGCTTACAGCACTGGTAAATCATTGTATTCCATACGAGAACTGCGAGAGGGTCATTTTCCTCTACCATTTTATGGACAGCCTTTGCATCCGATGTACCGAAATAGGAGACGAAACCGCCCGAGCGGGAGCACATTTTGCGTACTTCATCTGTCGAATGGGCGTCTATGTAATCGAGAAGCGGAAGGACAGGCACACTGCCGATTCGTGTCGGTGTGAATGCGCCGTCACCGCCTGCGCCTACATTACCGTCGACCATTCTGCCCTTTTCGTGGGCGTGTACTGTGATGCCGCCGTCGATGTGAGCCACAACGAAGTTACATTCTTCGTATTTTTTGCCCATATCTTCGGCGTGCTTTTCAGCTACAGCCTTCTGGTTGAGCACATGAGCCTGAGCGTTATTATACACGCCCTTGATACCTGTAAGGCGGGCGTAATCGCTGTATTCGTCAACATTTGTAGGGTTGAGCGTATACATCTGGCCGCCAAATTCCTTGCACATCTCATAGGCAATAAGAACACCAAGTTTTGCAGGGTGGTCACTGCCGCCCACACCATTCATTGTATCATTATAGAGAGTTTCATCTATAAATGTAACGCCTGTATGCTGTGGATGGGCGCCGCCGCCTCTGCCCACATAGACATCGATGTCTGTCGGCTCAAGACCGTGCTTGCGGAGAATTTCGATGATAACCTGCTTTCTGAAAGGAATCTGCCCGTTTACATGTGGAAACTGGAGAAGCACAGGGGCATCATGGAATACACTTTCTTCAAAGAGCTCTGTGTATTCGTCAAAAACGCTGATTTTTGTCGAAGTGGAGCCCGGATTTATAATAAGGAGCTTCATTTTATTCCTGCCTTTTTTATGTTAAGAATTATATTCAAAAATATTATACAACATATTATGAAAATTGCAAGTGTCAAAAATCTGCATACAGCAAAAAAGACACCGGAAACCGATGTCTTTTTCTGGCACGCTTGAAGGGATTCGAACCCCTGACCCTTTGGTTCGTAGCCAAATACTCTATCCAGCTGAGCTACAAGCGCATATTTTGTTTTGTTTTTGTGTGTCATTTCCTGACTGCTTGTATATAATACCATACATTTTTCTAAAATGCAAGAGTTTTTTTAAAAAATTTTTGATTTTTTTGCGATTTGTGATTTATTGACAAATTAAATAATTTATCCAAGGTTTTATTGGATGTTTTGAATAAAGTGCGGCACAAAACATCAGAGTTTATTTTCGGGCGGGCGCAGAGACCCGCCCCTACCCAATTGAGGCAAGGCAAGAAGTCAACAACCACCAGTTCAACTGGTGGCATGAAATAGCCCTAGAAGGGCACCGTACCGGCCAGCGCCTTAAGGCGCACTGAAAGGCCACCAATCGCATAACTTTCACAGGCCGCCGCTAAAGCGGCCTGTTTTTTTGCCTTTACTTACTCTTTTTACCCGTAAACGGGT
>JAFSBG010000018.1 GCA_017441945.1 Clostridia bacterium | reverse complement strand
GTCCGTATAAATTGCAGGGGAGCTGCTTGCTGCTCCTGCCTATCCGATATCATCACAGATACAATTCTTCCTGGCTCCCTCAAAGAGCCACCCCAAACAGCAGGCTGTTCGGGGACCCCGGCGGGAGCTGGCAAACCGAAGGTTTGACTGAGGGAGTGATCTTATTAAATGTGACCTGTGGTCACACCATAACGTTCGCTATGCGAACATATCACATCCGCATCGCGGATATATCGCATTTGCTTTGCAAATATATCGCTCGCCGAAGGCGAATATCGCTTTCACGAAGTGAAAACAACAGAAAGGAGGATCTTTATGGCAATACCTGAAAGCTTTGTCCAGACGATAATCGACAGAGCCGACATCGTCGATGTTGTCTCACGATATGTCAAGCTCCGCAAAAGCGGTGCAAATTATTTCGGCTTATGCCCATTCCACGGCGAAAAGACCCCTTCTTTCTCGGTCTCGCCCGATAAACAGATATTCCATTGCTTCGGCTGCTCGGAAGGCGGCGGAGTAATCAGCTTTATAATGAAAATCGAAAGCCTGAATTTTCAGGAAGCAGTCAAGTTTTTAGCCGATATGTACGGTCTTGAAATGCCTGAAAATGATGCCGATGATGAAGGCAGACGGCGCAGAGAGCGTATGCTAGCCCTCAATAAAGAGGCGGCGCGCTTCTTCCACGCAACCCTCAACAGCGAAATCGGCATGGGCGCTATGGAATATTTCCGCAACCGCGGTCTTTCCAACCGTACGATAACCAATTTCGGTCTCGGCTTTGCCCCCGAATCGTGGGATGCCCTGACAGGCGCAATGCTTCGCAAAGGCTTTACAAAGACAGAGCTCAGTGATGCAGGCTTAGCTTCAAAAAATAAAAGCGGCGGCATTTATGACCGCTTCCGCAACCGCGTAATGTTCCCGATTATAGATGTGCGCGGCAATGTAATCGCATTCGGCGGACGAGTCTTAGACGACAGCCTGCCAAAATACATAAACTCATCAGACACTCTCGTTTACAATAAAAGCCGCAACCTTTTCGCCATAAATATCGCGAAAAAGACCAAGCGCAAGAATTTCATTCTCGCCGAAGGCTATATGGATGTCATTGCCCTCCATCAGGCAGGCTTTGACAATGCAATAGCCTCTCTCGGCACAGCATTCACCCCTGAGCAGGCTCGTCTTATAGCTCGTTTCAAGGATGAAGTGGTCATTTGCTATGACTCTGACGAAGCAGGGCAGAAAGCCACAGCGAGAGCCATGGAGATTCTGCAGAAAAATGCCATCAATGTCCGCGTCCTCAAGGTGCCTAACGCCAAGGACCCTGACGAATTCATCAAGAAAAACGGCGCAGTCGGCTTTGAAAAACTCCTTGAAAAACCGCAGGTCGGCAATGAATACCGCCTCTCGGTCATAAAAAACAAGCACAACCTTGATATCGACGAAGAAAAAATCGCCTATATGAAGGAAGCCATAAATTATGTGGCAGGCATTTACAGTGATGTGGAGCGTGAGATTTACGCGCGAAATATCGCAGCCGATACAGGCGTTTCGGCGGCAGCCGTTATCAAGGAAATCGAAAAAACACGAAACAGCAAGGGCAGGCGCGACCGCAAAGCCTATGAAAAGGACGCGGCAAGCCCTGTGAAAAACTCCCAGCCAAAGAGCAGGGAATTGAAGTATGAAAATGTCCGCTCGGCAAAATGTGAAGAAGGCGTGCTGGCAATCATACTGAAAAATGACGAATTTATCCCAAAAACTATGGAAAAACTCACAAGTGAGATGTTTTCGTCGGACTTTTTGGGTAAAATATATGAAACAATCGTGGGAAAATACAATGAGCATGAGAGCATCAGCCTACATGGAATAGTCAATTTCCTCGAGCCTGTGGAAAGTGCTCACATCACATCGCTGTGCACTACGTACAGGTATCCTGCAAACGGGTTAGAGAATGCTCTCGACGATTGTATTGACACGATACGAACAGAATATATCAAGCGTAACAGCGAAGAACAGGATCCTATGCTTGAACTTATCAGAAAAAAGAAAGAGTGGGGAAAATAATGGCTGAAACAACAAAAAAAGTAAGCAAAAAAGATGCGAAGAACTTCATGGCGCATCGTCTTATCGAAGCTGCAAAGCAGGCTCGTAAGATCACAATGAAGGATGTAAATATAGTTATTGACGAACTCGTTCTCAACGGAGACCAGCAGGACGAACTTTTTGACAACCTTGAAAAGCTGGGTATCGAAATCTCTCTCGAAGACACAGACTTCTATGAAGACATCGTAACAGTTGAAGAAGTTGACGCAGAAGAACTTATGAAAATCGAGGACGAAGAAGAAGAAATCCTCGATACAGACTTCCTCGTTGACGGTCTTCCTCTCGATGACCCTGTCAGAATGTACCTCAAGGAAATCGGTAAGGTTGACCTTCTCTCCATGGACGAAGAAATCAAGCTTGCTGAAAAGATTCTCGAAGGTGATGAAAAGGCAAAGAAGCGCCTTTCCGAAGCAAACCTCCGTCTTGTTGTAAGTATCGCAAAGCGTTATGTCGGTCGCGGTATGCTTTTCCTTGACCTTATCCAGGAAGGTAACCTCGGTCTTATCAAGGCTGTTGAAAAGTTCGACTATACAAAGGGCTTCAAGTTCTCAACTTATGCAACATGGTGGATCAGACAGGCTATCACAAGAGCTATTGCAGACCAGGCAAGAACAATCCGTATCCCTGTTCACATGGTTGAAACAATCAATAAGGTAATCCGTGTGTCCCGTCAGCTTCTCCAGGAGCTTGGCCACGATCCATCTCCTGAAGAAATCGCAGAAGAGATGAATATGCCTGTAAACAAGGTTCGTGAAATCCTCAAGATCGCACAGGAACCTGTTTCTCTCGAAACACCAATCGGCGAGGAAGAAGACAGCCATCTCGGCGACTTTATCCCTGATAACGATGCTCCGGAACCAAGTGAAGTTGCTTCTTTCTCTCTCCTCAAGGAACAGCTCGTTGAAGTTCTCAGCACACTCACACCAAGGGAAGAAAAGGTTCTCCGTCTCCGCTTCGGTATCGAAGACGGCAGAACAAGAACTCTCGAAGAAGTCGGCAAGGAATTCAATGTTACAAGAGAACGTATCCGCCAGATCGAAGCAAAGGCTCTCCGCAAGCTCCGTCATCCAAGCCGTTCCAAGAAGCTCAAGGACTTCCTCAATTAGAGACTACTTATAGAATAAAAGGCAGGCGAAAGCTTGCCTTTTTTACTCCGTTGCCACATATTGTAGGGGCGGTGCCTCTGCGCCCGCCCGTCTTACATTATGTCATCCTGAGCGAATGCCCTAAGTTTGCACAATACCGTAGGGGAGCTGCTTGCCGCTCCCGAAATAATTGTAGGGTGCGGTGTCCTCGACGCACCGCTTATTTAATCCGGTGCAACACATATTTTTGCAAATTTCCCCTATGCAACCGATAGTTGCCGCATAGTTTATTGCTGAAAATGCTGTTTTCAGCTAAAATAACCTCAAAAGGAGGTGTTACCATGACACTTGGCGAAAGAATAAAAGAACAGCGCACAAAGGCAAAAATGTCCCAGGAAAAGCTTGCCGAGCTTGTGGGCGTGTCCAGACAAGCCGTGACAAAATGGGAAGCAGGGCAGTCGAGCCCATCGACAGAAAATCTCTTCCGCATAGCCGAAGTCCTCGGCACAACAGTCGACATACTTACAAAAGAAGAACCACAGCAGCTGCTAACCGAAGAGCAGGTCTATGACATATATAAAAAGGTCCGCGCAAAGAAAATAGCAGAGGTTCGCAGACACGTGCTACGGTTTTTTGCAGTGCTGTCACTATATTATATATTTTCCATAATCTGTAAATTGTTCGTCCTCGATTTAAAAGATGTGGCGGTAACCGCAATACTTTTTTCGGCAGAAGCGGGGGACAGCTATCTTATAGGCTGGCTGTTTCACAGCAATTTGTGGTTTTATGCGTCATACATTTCGGCAATCCCAACCCTGTTCGGCAAATGGAAATATTCACTTATCACATTTTCAGGCTTTGCCCTCGGCATACCACTCGGTGAATTATTCGGCAGAAATCCAGATGGTGCACAGTGGGGATTCGGCCATTACGGCTGGGCAATCTGGGGCGGAATATTCATCATTTCAATTATTATGGGCATAATTTTTGAAAAGAAAAAGCTCAGTTTCCGCACAAAACAGGGCAGAATATGGCTGATAACATTCGCCCTGCTGATAATCGCAATAATAATCTTCGTCCGTATGAATATGGTGACATCAGGGTTCTAAGCCTCCCCTTGTTAAGGGGAGGTGTCACGCAGTGACGGAGGGGTGTAGCCGCAGGCGTCTATTTAATCAAAGGTTTTATGAGAAATATACAATCTGCAACATACCACACATATTTCCCATAAAATCCCATATATATCACATGAGGTGATGATATGGAAAAGCGAGGCGAAAGCCTGATTTATGGGGCGATAACCCTTGTTTCTGTCGTTTTATGCCTGTTTTTAGGGGGCATTATGATGATGGACAGAGAAGAAACAACCACCTCGATGACTAAAGAACAAAAATTCAGCGAGGTGGAAATAGTGGAAGAAAAACCAAGAGAAATCATTCTCACGCAGGAAGAAATAGCCGGCAAACTGTGCGAAATGCTGCCTGAATCCTTTCCGAAAAACTCGGTAAAAATGGAAATAAATGGCAACGGCAGAATCTACATGGGAATGACAGCCAGCCGCACAGACATTGAAAAGATGGTGAAAAACGGCCTTGGATTCAAAGAAAAGCTCATGCTTCGTATGCTTCCTGAAAGCTTCGAAATGGGCATTTTCTATAATGTAAGCTTCGATGAGGAGGCAGCGATGCTCAGTTTTGCCGTCGAAAGCCTTAATCTCAACGGAATGAGACTGGAAAGCAATATGGCACCGCCTGAAATTCCACACGAAATTGCACAGGCTGTCAATAAAGTGCTGCTCAATTCGGGCTATTATTTCACAAAAATTGAAATCGCAGACGGGAAAGTAATTCTCAAACCATAGGACAGGATACCCTGTCCTTTTTTCGCACCCTAAAGCCTCCCCTGTGTAATGGGAGGGGGATCACCAAAGGTGGTGGAGGGGTTGTTCAAAGTAAACTGAAATCCTCAAAACATTGTAAATCTGCCTTGTATATGTTAAAATACTTGTGAGGTGATATGATGAAGAATTACACGGTGACAAAAGCCAATACCAACGGCATCCCTCTGCTCATATTACGCCCGACAGAAAATAAGGGCAGACAGCCGGGGATTCTATGGATTCACGGCGGCGGTTATGTGACGGGTATGGCATCGATGATTTATATGTCACGCGCATTGCCGCTGGTGAAAAAATACGGCGCTGTTGTGGTGACACCGGAATATCGTCTTGCAGGCAAAGCGCCCTATCCTGCCGCCCTTGAGGACTGTTACGAAGCGTTGAAATATCTCAGAAATAACGCCGAAAATCTTGGCATTGACGACAGCTGCATCATGGTGGGCGGAGAAAGCGCAGGCGGAGGTCTGACAGCCGCCTTGTGTATGTATGCTCTCGACAAGGGCGAGGTGAATATTTCATTCCAGATGCCGCTTTATCCGATGCTCGATAATATCGACACTGAATCTTCGAGAGATAACCGCGGCATTTCGTGGAATACAAAGCGAAACCACGCCGCGTGGAAGCTCTACCTCCGTGATATCAATGGCGAAATCTCTTGCTATGCCGCGCCTGCACGCAGAGAGGATTACAAAAATCTTCCCCCTGCCTATACCTTTGTGGGCGACAGCGAAGCCTTTTACTGCGAAACCCTTATATATATAGATAACCTTAAAAAGGCAGGGATTGACGCCCATGCTGATGTATATAAAACAGGCTTTCACGCCTTTGATATGCTGATGCCGTGGCGTAAAATCAGCAGGGAAGCGGCAGAAAAGTTTGAAAAAGCCTGGCTCTATGCCGCCGAAAATTACAGAAATCCGCAGGAATAGCATAATGAAAAAGATAATTACCAATATTACCATAATTTCATTTGTCCTTACACTATCATTTGCCGCATTTTATTTCCACACAGAAAACGGCATCATTCTGTCACTTGCAATAACGGCAGGGACAACCCTTTATCACTTCGCAATGCGTCTTGCGGTGGGATTTTTCTATGATAAGCTGATGAATAACAAAGCCGACATCGGCAGATGGTGGTATCAGCCGAAGTGGTTTGAAAAGAGGATATACAGTTGGCTTAATGTAAAAAACTGGAAAGGCATAATGCCATCATACGAACCGGAGTTGTTTGATCCGCAGAAACACACATGGAATGAGATAGCGCAGGCAATGTGTCAGGCCGAGCTTGTCCATGAAACAATAATATTGCTCAGTTTTGTGCCGATACTTTTTGCAAAGCTTTTCAGAGCTCTGCCGGTTTTTGTTATAACATCGGTGCTTTCAGCGGCATTCGATATGATTTTTGTAATAATGCAGAGGTATAACCGTCCGCGAGTTATAAAACTGGCGATGAGAGAAAAAGCTCATAAAGGAGGCATTCATAATGCTGAATAAGATTGATAAATCAGATTATTACAGATATATTCCACTTGCTAAGGCTCACGACAGCGGAAAAATCTATCCTCAGGCGATAGCTGAAAATATCCAGTACGGAGATATTTATGAGGACAAAAATGCCGTTTTATTCCACGCATACGGCGGCTTTGCCTATGTGGCAGGCGAGATGAATGAAGATTTTCTCAGCGAAGTTTATTCAATGATGACAGACGAAAACCGAAGCAGACGCTTCATTCTGCTTACCCGCGATGAAAATATCCACAGTTATTTTGCACTTAAAGACAACATCAGCATTGAAAAGCGCTATCTCTATCAGTATTTTTCCGATTCTGGCATTGAAATAAGCCTTGCTGACAGCTGTGAAATAAAGGAAATGGACAAAAATATCCTTGAAAATCTGTCAGGAAGAATTATTCCGTCGCTTTTCTGGCAAAATACCGACGAATTCATTGAAAAGGGAAAGGGTTACTGCGTTATGCAGGGGAATGAAATTGCCGCATGGGCATTCTCGGCTTCTGTAAGCTGTGAGGAAATTGACATCGGTTTGGAAACTGCCGAAAAATACAGAGGTCAGGGACTTGCAACCGTTGCGGCAAAAATGATGATGAAATACACGCAGGAGCAGGGGAAAGCCCCTGTCTGGGCCTGCTATTATAAGAATATGGCATCGCAGAAGATTGCCGAAAAACTTGGCTTTTCCAAAACAGCTGAGTGCTATATCATAAAATCAGCTCAATAGCATCGACAAAGATTTTTATTATTGCACAATTGCTTATTTTATGATACAATATATTGGATAAGAACCACGCAAAATAACAAGTTTCAAATAAATGCCTTTACAGGCACGGAGGAAAGATGAACGATAAAATTTTAAGCTGTATCGACAGGTCCACGAAGCCTGCACGATACACAGGCGGCGAATATAACTCCATCGTCAAGGAAAACTGCGAATTCAACTACGCAATCTGTTTCCCTGACGTTTATGAAATCGGTATGTCCCACCTTGGCTCCAAGATTCTCTACGGTCTTCTCAACGAGATTGACGGAGTGTGGTGCCAGCGTATCTTCGCTCCATTCAACGATATGGAAGCCGAAATGCGTAAGCGTGACCAGGCACTCTATGCCCTCGAAAGCGGCATGGATGCCAAGAAATTCGATATGCTCGGCTTCACAATGCAGTACGAGCTCAACTACGCAACAATTCTCAATATGCTGGAGCTTGCAGGTCTCAAGTATTATTCCAAAGACAGAGAGGAATCTGACCCTATCATCATCGGCGGCGGTCCTTGCGTCTATAACTGCGAGCCAGTAGCCGACTTCTTCGATGTTGTCCTCATCGGCGAAGCAGAAGAAGTCCTGCCTGAAATCATTCACATCTACCGTGAAAACAAGAAGGCAGGCGGCACTAAACTTGACTACCTCAAGAAAATCTGCAGGATTCAGGGTATCTATGTTCCGTCTTTCTACGATGTAACATATCTTGAAAACGGCAAGGTAGACAAAATCACAGCTAAAAACGGCGCTCCTGACGTTGTTGTAAAGGCTATCGTCGAAGATTTCGACAAGGCTTATTACCCAAAGAGCTTTGTTGTTCCAAGCACAGACATCGTTTTTGACCGTGCAATGGTAGAGCTTTTCCGTGGCTGCAGACGCGGCTGTCGTTTCTGCCAGGCAGGCTATACATACCGCCCTATCAGAGCAAGACAGCTCGAAACTGTTTTGGAGCAGGCAAAGGCACTTGCCAAGAGCACAGGCTTTGATGAAATGTCTCTTTCATCTCTCAGCTCCAGCGACTATCCGTTTATCGCTCCGCTGTGCGACCAGATGATGGATTATTTTGAGGACAAGCACATCAGCATCGCTCTGCCATCTCTCAGAGCCGATACATTCGATATTTCCATTATGGAAAAGATCCAGAAGGTAAGAAAGAGCGGTCTTACATTTGCTCCTGAAGCAGGCTCCCAGCGTCTCCGCGACGTTATCAACAAGAACCTTAAGGAAGAGGACCTCTATGAAGCCTGCGGTCTTGCCTTTGAATCAGGCTACAATAATATAAAGCTTTACTTTATGATCGGTCTCCCGACAGAGACAAACGAAGACCTTGAAGGCATTGCAAAAATCGTCCGCGGCGTTATCTATACATTCAAGCAGCGCGGCACAAACAAGGCAAAGGGTATCAAGATTGCCATCGGCTGTGCAACATTCGTTCCAAAGGCACAGACACCATTCCAGTGGGTCGGTCAGGTTACAAGAGAGCAGGCCGAGGCAAAGCAGGAACATCTCCGTGAACACATGAAAATAAAGAATGTCAACCTTTCCACACATTATTCGGTATCCAGCTACCTTGAAGCTGTCTTTGCAAGAGGTGACAGACGCCTTGCTCCTGTAATCGTAAGAGCTCATGAGCTTGGCTGTAATCTTGACGGCTGGGACGAAAACTTTAAGCCTGATATGTGGCTGCAGGCATTCAAGGACTGCGGTGTGGACGGCGATTTCTATGCCTTCACACAGTATGAAAAGGACGACACATTCCCATGGGATCACATTTCCTCCGGTGTCCGCAAGGATTATCTGTGGAATGAATACCAGAAGGCTCTCCGCGGCGAAGCAAGTCCTGACTGTAAGGCAGGCTGCAGTGGTTGCGGCGCATTATCACTTATGAAAGGCAGGAAGTGTGATGTTTAATATAAGACTCAAGTTCAGTAAACTGGGCGTATGCTCCTATATCTCCCATCTCGACCTTATGAGAACGCTCCAGCGCTCCTTTGTCCGCAGCGGACTTCCTGTAAAGTATACACAGGGCTTTAATCCACACATCTATCTCTCTATTCTCGCCCCCCTCTCCACAGGCTTTGAAAGCCTTTATGAGCTTGTCGATTTTAGCTTCGACTGTGAAGAATATCCTGAAAATGCCATTGAAAAGCTTAACGAAGCCTTCCCAAAGGGCATTCAGGCTGTTGAGATATATCAGAATGGCAGAAAGCCTGGCGAAATCGCTTACAGCGTCTATGAAATCGTCTATGAACGCGGTAATGCAGAAGAAATGGCAGACTTTTTGAAGAATCCTGTCATCATCACAAAGGAATCAAAGCGCCAGAGCAAGGAAATCAATGTAAACGACTATATCCGTGAAATTAAGTTTGAGCAGATGGGCGAAAAGGTCAAGTGCACCTGCACATTGCCTCTCGGCAACGACCAGCTCAATCCTGCTTATGTTTCCGAAGCTCTCAGCAAGGGCGGCTTCGTCCTCGAAGACGATACTCCACGCTACAAGAGAATCGCCCTTCTGGATAAGGATTTAAAACTGTTCAGATAAGAACACCACTATAAAACGGGCGGGGATGGAACCGCCGCCCCTACAAAATTGTATTATATATTATTGTAGGGGAGGGTCTCCGCGCCCTCCCGCATGTAATAAAATTCCCTCAAAAAATTCGATTTTATTTGCAAATTTCTCTTGACAAAACAAGACTCAGATGTTATAATAGCAAGGCATGTAATACGGATGGTCCTCTGCGCGATACAAAGGGTACGGCAAGAACATCTATGACGAAAGGAAATATTTAAAATGGATTTGATTACAAAGCTCACAAATGCACAGCTCAAGCCTGAAAACCAGAACTTCGAAGTTGGTGACACAGTTAAGGTTCACGCTAAGATCAAGGAAGGCAACCGCGAAAGAATTCAGATTTTCGAAGGTACAGTTCTTGCTAAGAAGCACGGCGGCATTTCCGAAACATTCACAGTACGTCGTATGTCCTACGGCGTTGGCGTTGAAAAGACATTCCCAGTTCACTCTCCAAACGTAGAAAAGATCGAAGTTGTAAGACGCGGTAAGGTTAGAAGAGCTAAGCTCTACTATCTCCGTGACAGAGTGGGTAAGGCTGCAAAGGTTAAGCAGGACATCTAATTATTCACAAAGTAGGGCGGGCAAGTATTTGCTCGCCCAAATCTTTATTATGGGGTGATCACCGTGAAAAATCAAAGCGGACATAAGACGGCAAAAGAGCTCTTCGGCTGGGTTGAATCCCTGGTTTTTGCCGTGGTGATACTTGTGGTCGTCAACAGCTTTTTCTTCCGAACAACTGTTGTCGATGGCTCTTCCATGGAGCCTACCCTCTATGAGCCTGAATACCTTCTGGTATCCAAGCTTTTTTATGATGTGCCGGAAAAAGGCGATATAATCACTTTCTATTCGGCTCATTACTGGGATTCTGTCCTCGTCAAAAGAGTTATTGCAAACGAAGGCGACATTGTGGATATCGATTATGCAACCGGCAATGTCTCTGTCAACGGCGAATATCTCGACGAGCCATATATCCTTGAAAGAATAAGATTTGAGGACGACATTGAAATGCCGTATGAAGTGCCGGAAGGCTGTGTTTTCGTCATGGGCGATAACCGCAACGGCTCTACAGACAGCAGAAACTCAACAGTCGGTCCTGTAAAGTATGAAACCATCATCGGCAAGGTTCTTTTCAGAATCTTCCCGTTTAACAGAATAGGAACAGTACGATGAAGATAAATTGGTATCCGGGCCACATGGCCAAGACACGCAGACTTATGATCGACGACATGAAGAATGTCGACATCGTCTGTGAGATCGTGGATGCACGAATCCCTGTAAGCAGCAGAAATCCTGACCTTTTTGAAATAACTAAAAACAAGAAGCGCCTCATCGTCCTCAACCGTGCCGATCAGGCGGACAAAAATATGACTGCAAAGTGGGAAAAGCACTTTAAGGAACAGGGCTATTTCGTCATCATCACAGATGCTCAGCACGGCGTTGGCGTAAACGCTTTCAAAACTGAGCTCAAGAAAATCATGGCGGAAGAAATCCAGCGCAATATTGATAAGGGCATGGTGGGCAAGGCTATCAGAGTCATGGTCATCGGCGTGCCGAATGTTGGCAAGAGCTCATTTATCAACAGAGTGTTGGGTAAAAAATCTGCGGCAGCCGCAGACAAGCCTGGCGTAACACGCGCAAAGCAGTGGTTCTCACTCGGTGACGGCATCGACCTTATGGACACTCCGGGTATGCTGCCATCGAAAATCGAGGACGAAACATCGGGCGTTATGCTGGCATTCACAGGCACAATCAGAGATGAGATTCTGGACATCGAGGAGCTTGCCTGCGAGTTTATTAAAACTATTACAGACTTAGATTTCAACATCTTTGTAAAGCGATACAACATTACAAAGGAAGAGGATGAAATCCCATACGATACTCTCACAAGAATGGCAAAGGCAAGAGGCTTCCTGCTTTCAAGGGGCGAGTACGATACAGAGCGTATGGCAAAAGTCCTGCTTGACGAATTCAGAAGCGGCAAGCTGGGCAACATCACACTTGAGGTGCCTAACTAATGGAAACTGTGGATATGCTGGCAGTTGAAAATGAGCTGAAGGCAAAAGGCTATAAGCTCATCTGCGGTGTCGACGAAGCAGGCAGAGGTCCTCTGGCAGGTCCTGTGTGCGCGGCGGCTGTAATTCTTAAAGAAGATGAATACATCGAAGGAGTCAACGATTCCAAGAAGCTGAGTGAGAAAAAGCGCGAAGCTCTCTACGATGTAATCAGGGAAAAAGCTCTCGCTTACGGAATCTGCATGGTAGACTGCAAGACTATAGATGAAATAAACATTCTGCAGGCTACAATGCGAGCAATGGCAGGCGCTGTAAAGGCACTTTCCGTTACACCGGATTTCGCCATCATCGACGGCAATAAATGTCCTGAGCTCCCTATGGAAGCTATGGCTGTCGTCAAGGGGGATGCAAAGTGCGCAAGCATTGCGGCGGCATCTATCCTCGCAAAAGTCACACGAGACAGATATATGGTCGAGCTCAGTGAAAAATATCCGGGCTACGGCTTCGAAGTCCACAAGGGCTACGGCACAAAGGCTCACTATGCGGCAATCGCAGAGCAGGGAATCTGTGACGAGCACAGACGCACCTTCCTCAAAAAGATTTTAGGTTAGTATGTTACCAAGACTTAAAGGTGCCTTCGGCGAAACAAAAGCGGCGAAATACCTTCGCAAAAATAAATATGAGATAATCGCCAGCGGCTACTACAGCCGATTCGGTGAGATAGACCTCATAGCAAAAAAGGGCAATACGGTGGTGTTCATCGAGGTCAAAACGAGAAAAGATGCCTCCTTTGCAAAAGCTTTTGAGTTTGTCGACAGGAACAAGATACAGAAAATAAAGAAAACAGCGCAGTTGTGGATGACACAGAACGATAAGGATTATAATTACCGCTTCGATGTCATTGAGATATATACCGAAAATGACACATTGAACCATATCGAAAACGCATTTTAACAGCACCCTGTAAAGCCTCCCTTGTGTAATGGCCCAGGCCACCTTCTCTTGGCCTTCGGCCAATTCACCTTGAGGGAGGGGGACCATCGGAACGATGGTGGAGGGATTGAAAAACTTATTCACTATTACTTCTGACATAATAAAATGAGGTGCTTATGGCATTGTATACCATCGGAGACCTTCATCTCTCCGAATTATCTGAAAAACCGATGGACATTTTCGGCGGTGTCTGGCAGGGATACAGAGACAAGATAATCAACAACTGGAACGAGCTTATAACAGATGACGATATGGTGGTCATCTGCGGCGATATTTCGTGGGGTATGAGCCTTAAAGAATCGCTCCTCGATTTCAGACTTATCGACTCTCTCCCCGGCAAAAAACTCATCTTAAAGGGCAATCATGACCTCTGGTGGGACACTGTCAGCAAAATGAAACGATTTTTTAAAGAAAATGATATAAAAACCATTGACTTTTTGCACAATAATTGTTATTTTTATAATAGTGTGGCAATTTGCGGAAGCCGAGGCTGGGCCTGGGAAGAAGGAGAAGCCCACGATGAGAAGATATGGAACAGAGAGCTCCTGCGTCTTGAAGCATCAATCAAGGAAGCTGTCAAGAATAAGCCGGAGGAGATCTATTGCTTCCTTCACTATCCGCCTGTCGTCGACAGGAATGAGGTCTCGGATTTTGAAAAGCTTCTCATAAAATACGGCGTGAAGAAGTGCTATTACGGACATCTTCACAGCTTAGGTTTGAAAAATGCATTTAATGGCAATAAAGAAGGGGTGGACTATCAGGTTGTGTCCGCCGATTACCTCAATTTTAGACCAATTATGGTAATAAAATAAAAATTACATATTACTTTGGAGGAAAAAACATGAAACTCAACAGTGTCACAAAGACAGAAAAGAACATCGTTGAACTTTCCATCACAATCGAAAAGGCAGAATTCGACGCAGCTACAGACAAGGCATACCGTCAGAATGCTCCTAAGATGAGCGTTCCAGGTTTCCGTAAGGGCAAGGCTCCTCGTAAGATGATCGAAAAGCTCTACGGCGAAGGCGTATTCTTTGAAGATGCAGTAAATATCTGCTACCCAGACGCATATACTAAGGCAGTTGAAGAATCCGGCATCGAACCAATCGACCAGGCTTCCATCGAAATCGAAAATATGGACGAAAACGGCTTCACATTCAAGGCTATCGTTGCTGTTAAGCCAGAAGTTAAGGTTGGCACATATAAGGGCCTCAAGGCAGCTAAGGAAGACGCAGCTGTAACAGAAGAAGAAGTTGAAAAGCAGCTTAACGTTCTCGCAGAACAGCAGGCTCGCCTCGTTGTTTCCGAAAAGGAAGCTGAACTCGGCGATACAGTTATGATCGACTTCGAAGGCTTCATCGACGGCGTTGCATTCGAAGGCGGCAAGGGCGATAACTTCGACCTCAAGCTCGGCTCCGGTATGTTCATCCCAGGCTTTGAAGATCAGCTCGTTGGCAAGAAGGCTGGCGAAGAATGTGACGTTAACGTAACATTCCCAGAACAGTATGGCGCTTCCGAACTCGCAGGCAAGCCAGCAGTTTTCAAGTGCAAGGTTCACGAAGTTAAGGTTACAGAAATGCCTGTAATGGACGACGAATTCGCAAAGGACGTTTCCGAATTCGATACAATGGCTGAACTCAAGGCTGACCTCACAAAGAGAATGGAAGAATCCAAGGCTCAGCAGGTTGAAAGAAACTACGAAGAAGCTCTCATCAAGGAAATGCTCGAATCCTTCGAAGGTGAAATCCCAGAAGTTATGGTAGACACACAGATCGACAGAAACATCGACGATATGAACTACCGTTTCGCAATGCAGGGCATGGGCTTCGAACAGTACCTCCAGATGAGCGGTCTCACACTTGACGCTTACAGAAAGCTCAACCACGACCAGGCTCTCAACCAGGTTAAGACACGCCTCGCTCTCGAAACAATCGCTAAGGAAGAAGGCCTCGAAGTAACAGAAGAAGAACTCGAAGCTGAATTCGCAAAGCTCGCTGAACAGAACGCTATGGACGTTGCTAAGGTTAAGGAACTCCTTCCTGTAAACGCTCTCAAGGGTGACCTCGCAACACAGAAGGCTGTTGATTTCATCAAGGAAAACGCAAAGCCAGCTAAGAAGCGCGCTACACGCAAGAAGAAGGAAGAAGCTGAAGAAACAGCTGACGCTGAATAGTAAAGGGCAATCCCCGAATAAATCGATAAAAAGATTTACAAAACATAGAAAAAGGGTATGGGTGGGCATAAGCTCACCCATATTATGCATTATAATAATTATCGTAAAGTTTATAAAAAGCCCCTTGCCTCCCTCTGAGGAGGGAGGTGGCTCACCAAAGGTGAGACGGAGGGAGAGATACCTATTTAATCCGCCGCAGGCAACCTCTGATAGCCTCCACTGTGCAAGGGAGGTGCCGATCGAAGATTGACGGAGAGGTTTGTCCCTATTAAATGTGAGCTTGCCTCACACCGCAACATTTGCCGAAGGCAAATATATCGCATGGGCTTTGCCGATATATCGCTCGTACACAGTACGAATATCGCGTTCGAAGGACATATCGCATCACCAAAGGTGATACTTATATAAACTTTACCCAAAATCAGAAAGGAGAAGAAAAATGGCATACATTCCAATGGTTGTCGAACAGACAAGCAAGGGCGAACGTTCATACGACATCTATTCAAGACTTCTCAACGACAGAATCGTATTTCTCTCTGACGAAGTAAATGACCAGACAGCAAGCCTTGTTGTCGCTCAGCTTCTTTATCTTGAAGCGCAGGACCCTGATAAGGACATCAGCTTCTATATCAATTCCCCTGGCGGCTCCATCACAGCAGGTATGGCTATCTATGACACAATGCAGTACATCAAGTGCGATGTTTCCACAATCTGCATCGGTATGGCAGCTTCCATGGGCGCATTCCTTCTTGCTGCAGGCGCAAAGGGCAAGAGATACGCTCTTCCTAACAGCGAAATCATGATCCACCAGCCATTAGGCGGCGCAAGAGGTCAGGCAACTGACATCAAGATCGCTGCAGAACGCATCATCAAGATGAGAGAAACTCTCAACCAGATCCTCTCCGAAAGAACAGGTCAGCATATCGAAAAGATCAACGCAGATACAGAAAGAGATAACTTTATGTCTGCTTATGAAGCTAAGGAATACGGCCTTGTTGACGAAGTAATGGTCAAGAGGTAATCATAAAATGCAGGAAAACGAAAAGAAACTCAGATGCAGCTTCTGCGGCAGAACAAAGGAAGACGGCGTTGAGATACTCTCCGGTCCGGGCGTTCACATCTGCACAGTCTGCATTGATATGTGCAACCAGATTCTGGCTGAGCGCGAAATGGAAATGGAGCAGGAGTTCAACGATGAAATCATGGATTCCATCCTCAAGCCAAAGGAAATCAAGGAAGCTCTCGATGAATATGTAATCGGTCAGGACAGAGCGAAGAAGGCTCTTGCTGTTGCCGTTTACAACCACTATAAGAGAGTGTCCCACCTCGACGACGGCGATGATGTTGAAATCCAGAAGAGCAATATTCTTCTCATCGGTCCTACAGGCTCCGGTAAGACACATCTTGCCCAGACTCTCGCAAAATCCCTCAATGTTCCGTTCGCCATTGCAGATGCAACAACTCTCACAGAAGCAGGCTATGTTGGTGAAGACGTTGAAAACATCCTCCTCCGTCTTATTCAGGCGGCAGATTTCGATGTTGCAAGAGCAGAACGCGGCATTATCTATATCGACGAGCTGGATAAGATTGCAAGAAAGAGCGAAAATCCATCTATCACACGCGATGTAAGCGGTGAAGGCGTACAGCAGGCTCTTCTCAAGATTCTCGAAGGCACAACAGCCAATGTTCCACCTCAGGGCGGCAGAAAGCACCCTCAGCAGGAGTTCATCCAGATCGACACAACAAATATCCTCTTCATCTGCGGCGGCGCATTTGACGGC